>JBBRZY010000178.1:0-8177 GCA_038252885.1 Anaerolineales bacterium
AGCCCAGGCCCACCAGCACCAGCCCGGCCCCCACCAGCAGCAGGCCCACGCGCGGGTTGACTATGGTGGCCGAGTTCAACACCAGCCGCAGGTTGGTGGTGCCGGTCGCGCCATAGACCAGGGCGATGCCGTAGACCAAAAAGGCCGAGGCAAACGCGCCCAGCAGGAAGTACTTCAGCGACGCCTCTTCGGAGGCGACCTTGGGCCGCGCCAACCCCGACATGATGTAGAGCGGGATCGAGAGCAGCTCCAGCGCCAGGAAGACGATCACCAGATCGGCGGCCTGGGCCATGAGCATCATGCCGCTGACGGTGTAGAGCAGCAGCACGTAGAACTCGCCGCGCTCGATGCCGGTGCGCGGCAGATAGTTGAGCGCCAGCAGCACCGTCAGCGCGGCTGTACCCAAGAAGAGCATGTTCAAGAACAGGCTAAAGCCGTCGGCGATCAGCATGCCCCTGAAGGCCACCAGTTGCCCGGTCACCGGCCAGGCCACGTGGGCCACCGCCGCGCCGGCCAGCCCCAGCAGCGCCAGCCAGGCCGTCACGCGCTTGCGGTCGTCAGGGATCAGCAGATCGACCAACAGCAGCAGACAGCCGTAGCCGGTTAAGACCAGGATCGGGAGAATCGCATTGAAATCAGTAGGCGTCATGGCGCGGTCCAGTAGGCCCAGGTGCTAGCGCAGCGCGACGGCCGCGGCCTGCAGCGTGTTAGCGAGCTGCTCGACCGAGGGCGCGAGCAGGTCGAGGAACGGCTTGGGGTACAGGCCGATCCAGAAGATCAAGACCAGCAGCGGGATCATGATGGCGATCTCGCGCTTGTTCAGGTCGGCCAGGCCGCGATTCTTGTCGTTGGTGACTTCGCCCAGGAACATGCGCTGGAACATCCACAGCATGTAGACCGCCGCCAGGATGACGCCCACGGCGGCGAAGGCCGCGAACAGGTACGAGCCGAGCGGCATGCCCGGCTGGCCCGCGCCCCACGCCCCCAGCAGGATGGCGAACTCGCCCACGAAGCCGTTTAGCCCCGGCAGGCCCATCGACGACAGCACCACGATCAGCGTCAGCGTGCCGTAGATCGGCATCACCTTCCACAGGCCGCCGAACTGCGCCATGTCGCGCGTGTGGCGGCGCTCGTAGATCATGCCGACCAACAAGAACAGCGCGCCGGTCGAAATGCCGTGGTTCACCATTTGCAAAATCGCGCCCTGGATGCCCTGCGAGTTGAGCGCGAACAGCCCCAGGATGACGAAGCCCAAGTGGCTGACCGAGGAGTAGGCCACCAGCTTCTTAGCGTCGGTCTGCGCGTACGAGACCACCGCGCCGTAGATGATGCCGATGACGGCCAGCACGCCCAGCACCGGCGCGGCGCGCACGGCCGCCTCGGGGAACATGCCCAGGTTGAAGCGCACAAAGCCATAGGTGCCCAGCTTGAGCATGACACCCGCCAGGATGACCGAGCCGGCCGTCGGCGCCTCCACGTGCGCGTCGGGCAGCCAGGAGTGCAGCGGCCAAATCGGCACCTTGATGGCGAAGGCGGCGGCGAAGCCCCAGAACAGCAGCATCTGGGTGTTCAGGTCGATCGAGCCGGCCCGCGCGATGATTTCTGGCACCGAGAACGTGCCCAGCGTGACGCCCAAGTACAGGATCGCCAGCAGCATCAAGATCGAGCCGGCCATGGTGTACAGGAAGAACTTCACCGCGGCGTAAATCTTCCTCGGCCCGCCCCAAATGCCAATCAAGAAGTACATCGGCACCAGCGTGAATTCCCAGAAGATGTAGAACAAGAACAAGTCCTGCGCCAGGAACACGCCGGTCATGCCCACTTCCAACAGCAGGAAGAAGATCATGAACTCCTTGACGCGCTCCTCCACCGCTTCCCAGGTGGAAGCGATCGCCAGCGGCGTCAAGAAGGTGGTCAGCAGGATCAGCAGCACGCTCAGGCCGTCCACCGCCAGGTGGAAGTTGATCTGCCAGGTCTGGCCGATGGCGATCCACGGCGCGCTGACTACCAACTGCAAGCCGGGCTCTTTGGCGTTGAACTGGGTGAGCATCACCAGTGACAGGCCAAACGTCACCAGCGAAGTGATGAGCGCCACCCAGCGCAGGGCGTTCTTCTGCTCGGGCCGCATAAAGAGCAGCACTAGCACGCCCAGCAGCGGAGCGAAGGTGACGACGGTCAGAGTGCTAAAGAGATATTGCATGGTATGTCCCTAACGGATGGTCAGGTCAGCGGCGGGCCAGGGCCAAGCCGGGCTTAACGAACGACGAGCAGCAAATAGCCAAGCACGAGCACCACGCCCACGAACACCATCAGGGCGTAGTAGCGCACATAGCCGGTCTGGAAGCGGCGCAGTCCGCCGGCCACCGCGCGCGACAGGGCGGCGGGCATCTCGCTGATGGCCACATCTACCACGCCCCGGTCGAGGAAGTCGGCCGAGAAGCGCGCCAGGTTGTTGTAGGTGCCGCCGATCAGCGTGTCGTGCACCCAGTCGTGCCAGAAGCGCCAGTCCAGCACATTGGCGATGAAACCAGCCAGCCAGTTATATGGCCGGATGATGATCAAGTCGTAAATCTCATCGACCCACCACTTGCGGTTGAGCGCCCGGAACAGCGGGCCGGTGCTCTGCAGCGGGTCGGGGTCGGTGGCAGTCGCCGGGCGCCCGCGATACAGCGCCGCGCCCGCGCCCAGGCCCACCAGCGCCACAATGGTCGACAGGCCCGCCACGCCAAAGTCCAGCGCGCCCTCCGCGCCGGCGTGGGCTTCCCCTGCGCCCTCCGTGCTGGCGTGGGCCTCGCCTTCCCCTTCGGTAATGACCGCGTGCTCGCCGGCCGGCAGCGCGCCCAGCGTGTGGTCGAGCCATTCGGTCAGAGCGTGCGCGCCCGGGGGCGTCCAGCCGCCGATCGAGGGCAGGTTAAGCAGGCCGCCAAAGGCCGCCAGCACCGCCAGCACAATCAGCGGAATGGTCATCAACGCCGGGCTTTCGGCCGAGTGCTTGGCGGCGTCGGTGCGCGGCCGGCCGGCAAACACCATCATCAACTGCCGGCCGACGTAGAAGGCGGTGAAGAAGGCCGCAATTGCCAGCAGCCAGAAGACCAGCGGGTTGCTGTGCGAGGCATCCAGCAGAATTTCGTCCTTCGACCAGAAGCCCGAGAGCGGCACAATGCCGGCCAACGCCAGCGCGCCGATCAGATACACCCACTTGGTGATCGGCAGCGTCTTCCACAGGCCGCCCATGTTGCGCATGTCCTGCGGGTCAAAGCTGTGTTCGTCGTGGGCCGCGTGGCCGCCCGCCGCCGACGCATCGTGCTCATGCCCGGCATGGTCGTGGCCGTCGTGGTCGTCCGGCCCCCCACCCCCCACGGCGTGCGCGGCCGTGCTGTGATGGTGGCCGTGCTCGATGGCGTGAATGACCGACCCAGCCGAAAGGAACAACAGCGCCTTGAAGAAGGCGTGGGTGATCAGGTGGAACATGCCGGCCACGTAGCCGCCCAGCCCGACCGCCGCGATCATGAAGCCGAGCTGCGAGATGGTCGAGTAAGCCAGCACCTTCTTGATGTCGAACTGCCCAATCGCCATGGTGGCCGCAAAAATGGCGGTGAGCGCACCCACCAGCGCGACCGCCGACATGGAGAAGGGGGCCAGCGCGAAGAGCGCGTTCGAGCGCGTGATCATGTAGATGCCGGCCGTGACCATGGTGGCGGCGTGGATCAGGGCCGACACGGGCGTGGGGCCGGCCATGGCGTCTGGCAGCCAGATGTAGAGCGGAATTTGCGCCGACTTGCCGGTCGCGCCGACCAGCAGCAGCAGCGTAATGGCGATCAGCACCGGCGCGCCGGCCTCAAAGCGCATGGCGGCCAAGTTCTTGAAAACATCGCCGTAGGTCAGCGAGCCGAAGGTCCAGAAGATCAAGAACATGGCCAGCAGCATGGCCCAGTCGCCCACGCGGTTGACCACGAAGGCCTTGCGTCCGGCGCGGGCATTGCCCACCCCGCCCGCGCCCTTCTCGTACCAGAAGCCGATCAGCAGGTACGAGCACAGCCCCACGCCTTCCCAGCCGACGAACATGGTCAGGTAGCTGTTGCCGGTCACCAGGATCAGCATGGCGGCCAGGAACAGGTTGAGGTAGACGAAGAAGCGCGTGAAGCGCCCCGGATCGCCGTTGACGCGCACATCCTCGTGCATGTAGCCGATGGCGTAGATGTGGATCAGCGTGCCGACGCCGGTGATGACCAGCATCATGGTGACCGAGAGCGTGTCAATTTGGAAGGCCCACGGCACATGCAGCGTGCCAATGTCGAGCCAGTCGGCCAGCGGCACGATCTGCGGCACGTAATCCACCGCGCGCAGGCTCACCAGTTGCAGCACAGCGATCAAAAACGACAGCGCGGCGGCCGTCGAGCCGATGGCGCCCGACCAGCGCTCGCCCAGCGCCTTGCCGAACAGCAGGTTGATCAGCAGCCCGACCACCGGGAAGACGATGATCAGCGGGATCAGGGCGAAGAACGTGCTGCCCCCGGTGGCGTGCTCACCTTCTTGCAGCACCGGCGCCGCCCAACTGACGGCGGGGACGGCCAGGAGCAAGGCGGCAAACAGCACGCCGGCAAGAGGCAGCAGCGGGCGAAGTCGGCGAAGGCGATCTGGCATCACTCGAATTCCTTGGTTTACGCAGTCACAGCCGCGGGGCTAGCCCTTGAGCTGGTTAATGTCGTCTACGTTGATGCTGTTCTTGCTGCGGAAGATCGTGACGATCAGCGCCAGGCCCACGGCCACCTCGGCGGCGGCCACGGTCATGACGAAGAAGACGAAAATCTGCCCGTCGAGCTTGCCGAACTCGCGCGCGAAGGCCACAAAGGCCAGGTTGGCGGCGTTGAGCATCAACTCGATCGACATGAAGATGATGATGGCGTTGCGGCGCGTCAGCACCCCCAGCACCCCCAGCGTGAAGAGGATGGCCGACAGGGCGACAAAGTACAGGGTGGGGACTGGGTGCAAATCCATCACATACTCCTGGGCAGGCGCTAGGGCTGCGGCTTGCCGGTGGGGCTGCTCGGCGCGGCCAACGGTGAGGTCGCGCCGCGGTTGGCGATGCGGCCGCCGATGCCCCGGCCGCGGCTGTCGCGGGTGAGCACCACCGCGCCAATCATGGCGACCAGCAGCAAGAACGACGTCAGCTCAAACGGCAGCAGGTAATCTTGAAACAGCTTCAGGCCAATTTCCGCCGGGCCGCCGTAATCGGGATTGTTGATGACGGCGATGGTGCCCAGCGGGCCGGCGCGCAGGAAGACCACCGCGCCCAGCGCGCCGATAAACAGCACCGCCAGCAGCAGGGCCAACCCGGTCTGCCAGCGCAGGGGCGAACCGCCGCGCCGCAGCACCTCGGCCCCCAGCAGCATGATGACGAACAAGAACAGCACCATGATCGCCCCGGCATAGACCGTCACCTGCACCATGGCGATGAAAGGCGCGGCCAGCATCAGAAAGAAGACCGACACCACCGCGAAGTTCAGCACCAGGAACAGGGCCGAGTGGATGGCGTTGCGGCTGAACAGCAGGCCCAGCGCCGCGCCAATGGAGACGGCGGCCAGCAGGAAGAAAATGACAAGCTCGGGAGTGATGGTCATGGGTAGTTTCGCGCCCAGCCCCTAGACGGGGTCTTTCATATCCGGGATGGCCCGGTCGAACGCGCCGGCAGCCACCTTTTGCGGCGTGGGCTGGCCGCTGTCGGGCACCGCCACGATCAGCATGTCCTTGGTGTAGATCGACGAGTCGCGGTCGGTGAAGGCCAGTTCATACTGGCTCTCCAGCACAATCGCCTCGGTCGGGCAGGCGTCTTCGCAGTAGCCGCAGAAGATGCAGCGCAGCATGTTGATCTCGTAGGTGCTGGCGTAGCGCTCACCCGGCGAGAAGCGGCTGGCGTCGGTGTTCTCGGCCGCCTCCACAAAGATGGCGTCGGCCGGGCAGGCGGCGGCGCACAGCGAGCAGCCGATGCACTTCTCTAGGCCGTTGTCGTAGCGCTTGAGTTCGTGCCGGCCCTTAAAGCGGGCCGACACCGGCTTCTTCTCGTCGGGATAAGCGACGGTGACCGGCTCTTCGAACATCTGCTTAAAGGTCGTGGCGAAGCCCCGGATGAGTTCAACGAGCATGATGGATGTCCTCAGCCCAAATTCGGAATGGCTTGCCGCGCGGCGGCGGCGCGGGCCTTAAGCGCGTTGGCCTTTTGGGCGCGCTGGCGCAGATAGGCCACAATCACAATCACCCCAATCACGGCCAACACGCTGACCACAACGATCAGCAGCACCGGGTCGAGCAGCGCGGCGGCAGTCACCAGCACATTCGCCAGCGACAACGGCAGCAGCACCTTCCAGCCCAGCGCCATCAGGCGGTCGTAGCGCAGGCGCGGGTGGGTCGAGCGCAGCCAGATCATAAAGAACAGCGACAGCACCACTTTGCCCCAGAAGTAGCCCAGGCCCAGCAGCGGGAACTCTTTGGCGCCCCAGCCGTCCCAGCCGCCCAGGAACAGGGTGGCGAAGATCGCGCTGACGCCGATCATCTTGATGTATTCGGCCATGAAGAACAGCGAGAACTTCATGCCGGAATATTCGGTGTGGTAGCCGGCCGTCAGCTCTTGCTCGGCTTCGGGCATGTCGAACGGCGCGCGGTTCACCTCGGCCAGCACGGCGATGTAGAAGATCACCGCCGCCACCGGCTGCACAAAGATGTACCAAACCGTCTCTTGCTGCGCGGCGATGATGTCGTTCATGCTCATCGACTGCGCCAGCATCAGCACGCCCACGACCGACAGGCCCAGCGCCAGCTCGTAGCTGACCATTTGGGCGGAAGAGCGGATGCCGCCCAGCATGGCGTACTTGTTGTCTGACGCCCAGCCGGCCAGCACCACCCCGTAGACGGCGATGGAGGCGACCGCCAGGATGTAGAGCATGCCGATGTTCAGGTCGGCGAAGCCCAGCCCCTTGGCGATGGTGAAAAAGTGCTGGCCGAGCGTGATATTGACGAGCGGCACGGTGATCTGGCAGCAGTCCATCGAAAAGGCCGGGCCCCACGGCACCACGGCCAGGATGATCAGCGCCGGGATGACGGTGATGATCGGGGCCAGCACGAACATCGCCCGGTCGGCGCCGGCCGGGATCATCTCTTCTTTGAAGATCAGCTTCACGCCGTCGGCGGCGGGCTGCAAGATGCCAAACGGCCCGGCCCGGTTCGGCCCGATGCGCGTCTGGAACAGCGCCGCCACTTTGCGCTCGGCAAAGGTCATGTAGGCGAAGCCGGTCAGCAGCACAAAGACGATGATGATCGATTTGATCAGGGCTTCGATGACGATGGCCCAGAAGGGAGTGATAACCATACCGGCTTAGCCTTTCTGGATCGTCGCGGATGCGGCGGCGGCGGGTGTGGCCGACCCCAGGCCGGCCGGCATCAGGGCCACGCCTTCGGGGGCGCGCCCACTCACGCGCGCGGCCACGGTGGTCTGCGCGCCGTTGACGGCCACCACCACCGCGTCGCCGTCTTGAATCTTCAGGCGCACCGCGTCGGCGGTGTTCAATTCCACGTAGGGCAGCGGCACATGCGGGTGCATCAGCAGCGAGCGCCGGAAGGTGGTGCTCCGGTCGTAGAGTACGGTGTTCGGCACCAGGGTCAGCCCATTGCCATCGGCGGCCACCGGGGTGGCGGCCAACTTGCCGGCCACCACGCTGCCGCCGCGCTCGGCGCTGGAGGGCACTTGCACCCCCAGCCCCTGCTTATTCTCGTAAGAGGTGCCGCCGTAATACAGGTCGTGCCCGCCCACATCGGGCCACTGCGGCGTGACCTCGGCCAGCGCCTGGTAGCTAATGCCGGCGTAGGCCGGCACTGCCTCGGCGATGGCGCGCATGACCGGCGCGGCGTACATGGGCACGGTGACCCCCACGCGCGCGCCGATTTCAGACACAATTTGGAAGTCCGGCTTGCCCTTGACGGTCACGGCCGGGTAGAAGCGCTGCACGCGGCGCTCGCCGTTGGTGTAGGTGCCTTCGCGCTCGGCCCAACTCGCGGCCGGCAGCACCACATCGGCGGCGTCGGCGGTGGCGGTGCGGAACAGCTCCTGCACGACCACGAAACCAGCGGCGCGCAGATCGGCGGCGCTAATCACGCCGTCGCCCACCGGGTCGGCGCCCATGAGG
>JBBRZY010000179.1:0-8174 GCA_038252885.1 Anaerolineales bacterium
GTGTGCAGCGGCGCCGACTGGCGCGCGCCCAGCGGCAGCGCGTAGAAGCCGCCGGCCAAATCGCTCGACCGGCCGTTGCCCTGTCGCTCAATATCCCAGGCGGTTTCGCCGGGGCGCAGCAGTTGCCGCAGCGCCGACTGCTGCCACAGCGCTACGGTCAGGCTGACGCGGTACGGCCAGCCCTTGGGGATTTCGCCGATGATGTCCGCCGCCGGCACGAGCGCCAACGGGTAGAGCGGGATTAATTTTAGATAGGCGGCCTGCCGCTGCTGCGCCAACTGAATGGCCTGCACCAGCCGGGCCGTGTCGACCGGCGCGGCCGGCGGTCGATCCTCAATCCAGGTGATGACCCAGGCATTCGGCACTTGCGCCAGCATGGCCTGCAGGTTCGAGGTGTAGTCGCGGTCGGCCCCAATCAAGATCGGCGTGACGCGCGGGTCGGCGTAGGTGGCCGTGTTGGCTCCGAGATAGATCCGGTAGGGGCAGTCTGGCCAATATTTAAAGAAGGCTTGAAAGAAGACCGGCCACAGGTCTTGGTAGGCATCGAACGACACCACCAGGATGGCCGGCTCATCGGATGGGCGGCGAGGGTCCATGCCGCCGTCTATGGAGTCTTAACTGCCAGCGCGTCATCGGCGGCGGCGCGCCGCGCGGACAGCGGCGTGCGCCACCATTCCAGCACCACCGCGATCAACACGCCCACGATCAGGCCCACCAGCGCCGCGATAGTGGCGGTGGTCAGGCGGCCGGTGCTGGTTCTGGTCGCGGGCACACTGGCCGCGCTCGCCAGCCGCACCAGGCCGGCGGCGTCTTGCGCGGCAATCTGGGCCTGGTTCACCTGCCCGGCCAGCCCGGTGTACTGCACCTCGGCCAGCCCGACTGCGGTGTTATAGGCGTCGGCGACGCGGTTGGCATTGGCTGAGTCGGCTTGTAGCGCCAAGATTTGCGGCGAAAGCGCATCGATCAGCGCGCCGGCCTCGCTGCTGCGCGTGGCCAGGCTGTCGTTAAAGACGCGCACCGCGTTAGACAGCGACCGCACCGATTGGCTTGACACGCCGCCGGTGATGTTGATTTGAATTTGCAGCGGCGCGAGCGGTGACTGCTGCACCACATCCACATTGGTGCCGGTGGCGAGATGGCCGAGGTTGAGCCCGGTTTGCGGGGCGGTCAAACCGGGGTTGGTGGCCTGGATCACCAGCAGCAGCAGCGCGGCCTCGTCCACCGTGTTGGCGAAGGCGCTGCTGTCTTGCTCGGCCAGGCGGGCCTGCAAACCGCGCGCGTCATCCGCCAAGAGCGCCAGGCGTGCCTGCCGGTCATAGGCTGCATCCAATTGGCGCTGCAGGTTATCGAGTTGGGCCTGGAGCAGTCCGGTCACGTTCTGGGTTTGGTAGGCGGCCCGGGTGGCGTCGGCCGTTTCCAGCGCGAGGCGGGCCTGCTCTAACTGCGCGCCGTAGTTTTCCATCTGGACGCTGTCAGGGCCATACAAGGTCAGGCTCTGCTCCAAGAGGATGGCGCCCCACAGGTTGGCAATTTGAGCAGCGCGTTCGCCGCTGCTGTCGGTCACGGTCAGGCGCAGCAGGCCGGTGTCGGTGGCGGCGGTGGCCACCAGCGTCTTGCGCAGTTGGGCGGGCTCCAGCACGGCGGCCCCTGCGGCTTGCAGCCGCTCGTGCAAAGTTTGCAGCACTCCATCCGAGAGGGCCAGCTCGCCAAACGTTTTCACCGGCAACTGGTTGTTTTGGGCCACGGCGTCCAGGTCGAGCGCAAAGGGCGGCCGGCTGACGGCCAGCAGCGTGGTGGCCTGATAGCTGGTGGCACTGACCGAGGCATAGCCCCACCCGGCGACCCCCGCCAGCAGCGCAATGAGCACCGCCAGCCAGCCCAGGCGCAGCACGGCCCGGATGTAACGGCGCAATTCGAGATCGTCTTCCATAGCAATCGCAGTCCTTCGCAACCCGTTGGCCGGCGCGACTCTTGCTCGCCCCGCCGATGTTCAGGTATGATAGTGTACCAAACCATGCCGACTCTAGACCAAGAACGGCCAGGCGATGTCTGGCCCAACCCCACCCAGCAACTGCTGCTGCAGGCGGCGCTGCTGCCGGCCGCGGCGGCCGTGCCGGCCTGGCAGGCCTGGCGGGCGGCGGTTGATCCGCAGCGCCTGGATATCGGGTCGCACCGGCTGCTGCCGCTGCTGTTCCGCAACCTGCGCGCCCTCGGCCAAGACGACCCCTCGCTGGCGTATTATAAAGCGGTCTATCGCCAGACCTGGTATAAGAACAACACTCTGTTTCACCAAATTTCGGCGGTGCTGACGGCGCTGCGGGCGGCCGGGCTCGACACGCTGGTGCTTAAGGGCAGTGCGTTGGCGATCCAATACTACCAGGACATCGGCCTGCGCCCGATGGCCGATTTTGACCTGCTGGTGCGCACGGCCGACACCGACCGGGCGGTGGCGGTGCTGGCCGAACATGGCTGGCACTTTGAAGATCACGCGCCCATTCCGGCCGGCTATCGCGACATTCAACAGGCCGGCACTTTCCAGCGCGCCGACGGCCGCCACTTTGACCTGCACTGGCATGTGCTCTGGGATGACACGATGCCCGAGGCCGATCTGGCGTTTTGGGAGCAGGCCGTTCCGCTGGAGGTCCATCACCTGCCCACGCTGGCCCTTGGCCCCACCGACCAACTGCTGCATGTCTGCGTCCACGGGGTGCGCTATGACCCCACGCCGCCGCTGCGCTGGTTGGCCGATGCGATGCAGATTTTTAAGGTGGCGGGGGCGCAGTTGGATTGGGCGCGGCTGTTGGCGCAGACCGAGGCGCGGCGGCTGGTGCTGCCCGTGCGCGATGCGCTGGGCCTGCTGCACACGCTGCTAGATGCGCCCATCCCGCCGGAGGCGTTGGCCGCCCTGCGGGCCATGCCGGTCAGCGACCAGGAGCGCCGCTACTATGAGGTGCGCCTGACGCGGCCCGGGTTGCTAGGTTATTTCCCGTTAGAGTGGGAGCACTATCGAGCGTTGGCCGTGCGGGCGCAGCAGCCCGCCACGCTGGCCGGTTTTGGGCATTACCTGCGCCTGAGTTGGCGGGTGGGCCACCCAGCCGAGCTGCCGGGCAAAGTGCTGCGCAAAGCCTGGCGGCGGCTGGCCGACCGGGTGCGGCCCCCCGGCCCGCGCCCGCCGCTGACCGGCCCGGCCTAGCCCGCCCCGGCGGCGGCCGGCTGCTGCGCGCGATACCACTCAATCGTCTGGCGCAGGCCGGCTTCAAACGTCGTCTGGCTGTGAAACCCAAAGGTCGTTTCGGCCCGCTGGGTGTCGAGCTTGCGGCGCGGCTGGCCGTCGGGCTTAGTGGCGTCCCACACAATCCGCCCGGTGAAGCCCGTGAGCTGCGCGATGGTGGTCACCAGGTCTTTGATGCTGATCTCATAGGCGCTGCCCAAATTCACCGGCTCGGGCCCGTTGAAGCGCTCAGTTGCCAGCAGAATCCCCTCGGCCGCGTCCTCCACGTACAAGAACTCGCGCGTCGGTGCGCCCGTGCCCCAACTGACAATTTCGTCGGCGCCGCTGGCCTGGGCCTCCAGGCACTTTTTAATCAGCGCCGGGATGACGTGCGACGACTCGGGGTTGAAGTTGTCGCGCGGGCCGTACAGGTTGGTGGGTAACAAGAAGATGGCGTTGTAGCCATACTGCTGCCGGTAGGCCTGCGCCTGAACCAACAGCATCTTCTTGGCCAGCCCATAAGGCGCGTTGGTCTCCTCCGGGTAACCCTCCCACAAATCGTCCTCTCGAAACGGGATCGGCGTGATCTTGGGGTAGGCGCAGACCGTGCCGAGCGCCACGAACTTGATCTCCCGTTGCTCCCGCACTTGGGTTTGGTAGGCCGCGTCTATCAACTGCACGCCCATCATCAAGTTATCGTAGAAAAAGCTGGCGGGGTTCTCGCGGTTCGCGCCGATGCCGCCGACGCGCGCCGCCAGGTGGATGATGACATCCGGCCGGGCGTCGGCCAGCAGCGCCTGCACGGCCTCGGCCTGCACCAGGTCGTAGTCGCGCTTGCGGGGGGCCATGGCCTCCACGCCGCGCGCCGCCAAACGCTCGACGACGAACGAGCCTAAGAAGCCATGGCCGCCGGTGACGACGACGCGTTTACCGTTCCAAAAAGCGCGGCTGTCAGGCCAGGTTGTTTGCATGTAGCCTCCTCATCGTCCTAGATCAAATGGAGTGACACCGGCTCAGGTGAGGCCGGCGTGTGATTTCGCTTGCTGGGCGGCCTGGTTGAGCAGCCGCGCCTGCACCTCGTGCTCCCAGTGGGCCGGCGTGGCGGCCGTGACCGGCTTGCCCAGCCAGGCCGACACCAGCGCCTGCCCGGCCGCGGCCCCCACCCACAGGCAGGCGCCACGGGTGCCATGCAGGCCGGCCCGCACGCCCGGCGCAGCCAACGTCGACGCCACGTTGATGGCCGGATCGCCCGGCCCGAGCAAGATCAGCCGGGCCTTGATCAGCGCGGCGGTCACTGCCGGCTGGGGCGCGCCGGCCAGGGTCCATTCGGCGGTCGGCCCCGGCCGCGCGGGCGCTGGCTCGGCCAGCACCGCCCACACCGCACCGTTGAGCTTCAGCGCCGCGTTGAGGCCGTTAAGGTCTTCCCACCAGGCCTCGCCCAGCCCGCGTTCCAGCAGGTGCCGCACCGCGGCCGGGTCTTCGGCCAGCGCGCTGATGGCCTCCAGCACTTCTTGGCGGG
Source organism: Anaerolineales bacterium (assembly GCA_038252885.1). Classification (GTDB taxonomy): domain Bacteria; phylum Chloroflexota; class Anaerolineae; order Anaerolineales; family UBA6663; genus JADZEK01. The sequence goes on from JBBRZY010000179.1 coordinate 4,731, forward strand.
CCGGCCGCACCTCACCCCCGGCCGTGTAGGCCGGGGCCAGCAGCAGCACCACCTCGCGGCTGAGGCGGGCGGCGGCGCGCACCGCCTCCACCAGCCCGCTGCCGCCGGGGATGAGCACCAGCGCCGGGTCGCCGCTCATGCGCGGCTCAATCCGCTCGAAGACCACCAGCGCCACCAGGCCGGCCGCCAGCAGCCCGGCAAAGGCCAGGTTGGCGATGCCGACCGGCGCGCGCGTGATGAACAGCGCCGCCAGCCCCAACCCGGCGGCCGTGACGTACAGCGTCAGCACGGCGCGCGGTTGGCCGATGCCCAATTGCGCCAGCCGGTGCGAAGTGTGGTCCGAGCCGCCCTGGAAGATCGAGCGCCCGCGCCGGGTGCGCGAGACACACACCAGCGCCGTGTCGAAGATCAGCACCCCCAGCACGATGATGGGGGCCATCCAGGTGGAGCCAAGCGGGTAGTGAATGAAGCGCAGCTTGATGCCGATGACGGCCAGCATGAAGCCCAGCGTCAGCGCGCCGGCGTCGCCCATGAAGCTGACGGCCGGCGCGAAGTTGTAGAACAGGAAGCCCGCCGCCGCGCCGGCCAAGGCCGCCGCCAGGCTGGTGACCAGGCCCTGGCCCTCCAGCGCGGCCAGTAAGAAGAAAAAGACCGCCGCCACCAGTGCAATGCCCGCCGCCAGGCCGTCCATGTTGTCCATGAAGTTCACGGCGTTGGTGATGCCCACAATCCACAGCAGCGTGATCAGCCAGTCGAGCGGGGCGATGGCAGCCAACTGCACCTGGATGCCGACGGCCATGACGACGAAGGCCGCCACGCACTGCGCCGTTAGCTTGACCCACACCGGCAGGCCGAAGCGGTCGTCCCACAGGCCGGTGAGGAATAGCAAGGTCGCGCCGCCGAAGATGCCCATGCCCTCGGCCAGCCAGTCGCGCTGGCCAAACAGCAAGAAGGCCACCGCCAGCGCGCTATACATGGCCAGCCCGCCTAGCAGCGGCACGGGCAGCCGGTGGGCTTTGCGCAGGCCGGGCTGGTCAATCATGCCCAGCCGCCGCGCCAAGATGCGCGTGAGCGGCGTCGCCAAAAAGGCCAGCAGCGCGGCGGCGACGATGATGGGCCAGTATTGCTGCAAAGAGGTCGTCATGGGTTGATAGGTCTGGGTCGCCGCCGGCGGTCGGGCTAGGGGCGTGATCCCGGCCAGAGTGCAATTCTATCAGCGAATTGGCCCAACCAGAGTTTGGGGTTCAGCCCGCCTCAGTGCCCCAGGCGCGGCGGCCAAAACAGCGCGGCGGCCGAGGGGGGCTGCAGCACGGCCGGCAGAAAGGCCAGGCCCACCGGGCAAGGCTGGCTGACGTAAACCAGGTTGGTGAAGGCCAGCGGCTGCGCGGCGCGGTCGAGCGCCTGCACGCGGTAGGCGCAAGTGTTGGCGGGCGCGTTCACCAAATCGGCTAAGAGCACATGGTCTTCAAAGCCGGTGCGCGGCACCACCCTCACCAGCGTCGGCGTGGCTGGGCTAAAACCAGCGTAGATGGCGTAGCTGCCGACCTCTGTGGCGCCGTTCCAACTGAAATACAGCGCTGGGCCAGCGGTCAGGCTTGGGCTGACGGGCGCGGTATTGGTTAGCACCAGCAGCGGGGGCCAGGGCGGGGCGGCCACCCACGGGAAGCGCGCGCCGCGATAGCTGCGGTAGACCGGGTCGACCGTGAGCTCCAGGCGCGTGCTGCCGTCTGGGTCAAGCTCGGTCAGCGCCACCTCCGGGGCCGACCCCCAGCCGATGAGGGTGCGGCCGTCCGGCGTCTGGCTGTGGCTGCCCATCGCAAACGACATCACCTCCGGCGCGTGGTGGTACGCCCACACCAGCGTGGCGGTCTTGCTGATCTCATCCAGCGCATAGATCACGGCCCGCGAGTTGACGACGGCGGTCTCATTGTGATTGTCGAACAGGCTGACGTTGCCGTTGGGCAGGCGGCGCACATCGTGCTGGTGGTAGAAGCGGCCCTCAGGATCGTCGATGAAGGTGAACTCGTTGTGCAGCCCGCCCCAGCGCCAGATGATCGCGCCGGTATCTCGATCGATCTTGGTGATCTCATCCAGGTGCCGGCTGGACAACAACAGGTTGCCGTCGCCATCTAACTCCAGCGCGTTAGAGTGTACGTAGTCAATGTAGTTGGCGATCAGCGGGACCGAGGTTTCGGTGATCGGGAAGTGGTCCCAGGTGCGCCACTCGAATACCACATCGTCGGCCGCGTCAATCGCCTGGATGACCACCCCCGCCACCAGCGACGGGTTCAGGCCGTCGGAGATCACCTGGCTCATGTCTACCGGCTGGTAATCGTAGATCATCAACAGCGCTTCGCCGTTGGGCAGCATTTGCAGCTCGTGCAAGTCGGCCAGGTAGCCGTTGCCCGCGCCGATGGTGTCGACCTCGGTGTAGGTATTATCGAGCAGGTGAAAGCGGCTGCCGTGCTGGGCCCAATAGCTCAGGCGGTTGCCGGGTTGGCGTTTGAGATCAATCGCCGCCCAGCCGCCCTGTGACTGCGTTTGGTAATACACCGGCTCACCCCGGCCATCCACCAGCAGCAGGTGGCTTGGCACGACCTCGGCGTCATACCCAATCCACGGGATCAGCCCCAACGCGTAAGTATCGCTGACGGTGCCGCTCAGCGTGCCGGTGACGGTGTAGACCGGCAGAGCGGCCGGCAGCGTGACGTAGTGGCGCGGGTCGACAGTGCGGGTCAGGCCAGTGGTCGCCTGCACCGCCCTCCCGCCCGCGCCGCCCGGGTCTTCGGCGGCCTCCGCCGCCAGGCTGGCCGTGACCGCCGCTGCACTCAGCGCCGACCCGACAGTCGAGACGGTGAAGGTGTAGGCGGCTCCCGGCCAGACCGCGCCGGCCTGGGTGGTCAGCCCGGCCGCGATGGTCACGCTGACCGTTTCGCCGGGCGTGAAGTTGATTTTGGGGTCGAAGAGGGCGGTGCGGCCGTCGAGGGCCACGTGGGTCGTGCCGGTGTGGTCGCCGCTGGCGCTGCCGCTGACGGTGAATAAGCTGGCGGTTAGGCTGTGCGCGTCGAGCGCGTCATCCAGGCGCAGGGCCAGGGTGGTGGGGGCCTGCACGTACAGCGCGCCCGGCACAGGCGCTTGGTAGCGCAGGCTGGCCGGGGGCAGCGCGGCCGGCGTGCGCGGCGCGGGCACGAGCGGCCCAGCCACCAGGGCGATGAGCAGCAGCCGGCGTAGATGAGCGACGAGCATCACTCCAATCCCATTCGCAGATTTCCTCCCAGTAATGGCGGTGAGCATAGGGCTGGTGGCCCCGCCCGCCGGTCAGCGACCCAAATTACCACACGGACCCAGGCGCGTGACTGGTACGCTGGGGGCAGGCGGCCGCCCGGAAAAAAAGAGCCCGTGGCCCGGTGCAGATAACACCGAGCCACGGGTCAATTTAGCGCA
>JBBRZY010000180.1:0-8171 GCA_038252885.1 Anaerolineales bacterium
CAAGCGGCCCGGCAATTGGAGCATCTACCAACGGACGTCCAATGCTGCCCGCACCCCCGCCGCTGGCAGCATTGGTCAATATTAAACACAGCTACAACGACAAGTGGTGCTGCCCCCGGACGCCGGCCGAGAACCGCATCAAAGTGGCGGTGCGGGCGGGGGAGAAGGTGTTTCATGGGGAAGATGAGGGGCCCGCGTAGCTTGCGCTTCAGCGGGCCAGGCCGGCTTCTGATCTGACAGTTTGCGTATAGGAGCAGTGGGCATGATCCTGCCTGACTACTGGCTGCAGCGCCCCCGATTCGAGCTTGACGCGCAGACGCGGTCTGAGTTCGACGAACTCTTGGCGCGGCTCAGGGCGGCCGGGGCCAATTCGCGGATTGATTACCCGTTCGCGGTCCCCAAATGGCAGTTCGTGTGTTACGCGGCGGACCAGCACGGCGTGGTGCTGCACGGCACGGGCGACCCGCGGATTGAGGTTTTTGAGCCGCGCGCAGCGAGTGACTTGAGTGCGTTTGGCGCTCAGACGGCCGTGTATGCGGCGCAGGACGGCTTGTGGGCTATGTTCTTTGCCATCTTGGATCGCACGCAGCACAGCCTGACCACCACGAATGCCTGCATCCGGTTAGTGGATGAAGCCGGGCAGGTGAGCGACCCTCGGTACGTGTTTGCCATCAGCCAGGCGGCGCTGCGCCAACAGCCGTGGCGAACGGGGACGATCTATTTGCTGCCCGGGGAGACGTTTGTCAACCAACCGGCGCTGCGGTTCGGCCCGGATGAGGTGCGCGTGCCGCAGTTGGCGAGCCTGGCGCCGGTGACACCCTGGGCACATTTGGAAGTGACCCCGGACGATTTTCCTTTCCTGCAGGACATCCGAGGACTGGATGACGAGCGACTGCCGGAGTACGGGCAGGCCATGCAAGCCGGCGCGCCCTGGCCGGAATAGACACTGACCGAGCAAAATCCGAGCGCCCCGCCAAGTGCCGCTGCCCGCTGACGGCGGGCAAGCGCGGTGGAGCGCTTAGCCTAATTTCGGTCTACACTTGGGCGCTATGAAACAATATTTGCTGATCGCGGTCGGGGCAGGGTTCGTGGCGCTGATCTTCGCGGGGGTGGCTAGCGGCAGCCTGAACGCTGCGCCGGAGTTCAATCTGCGCCTGGTGCAGGGCGTGGTCTGCCCAGGCGAGCAGACGCTGGAGTACCGGGAGTTGGGGCAATTCACGTACACCGACGCGGACGGCACCCACAACGCAGCGCATGTTTCCTTTAGCTGTGTGGCCGCCGACGGGACGCGCACGGAGGGCCACGGCACGGCCACCCTGGGGGCGCTGTTTGGGTTGTATTTTGTGGTGAGTTTCGGGCCGCTGTTTGGGGCGGCGGCGCTATGGTGGTGGTGGCGGGGGCGACGCGGCCCACGCAGGGCGGCCGCGCCCAGGCGGTGAGTGGCGCGTGATTTGACGGCCGGCTTGTTCATACTAAAATAGCGGCCAATCGGCGCAAATGAGGCGGTCTAACGCCCATTTTATTCAGGAGATCAGCATGCCGCTCCCCATCGCAGTTTTTCGCAGTTACCCGTCGCGCTCCAAAAACGTGGTCTGGCAGAAGTTCAAGACCTTTAAGGATAAGACCCTGCCCAGCACCAAGACCGGGCTGGGCGACAGCCTGAAGGCGTCGGAAAAAGCCTGGGCCAAGATCAGCTGGGACGTAATTGACATCAAGAAGCGGAAGGCGACCAGCCTGAAGGCCGCCCAAGACAATCTGGTCAAGGCGCGCGCGATGCTGGTGATCGTGGGCCAAGCCAAAGTTGCCATCGAGGCGGCCCACACCAAAGCCCTGACCACGAAGAAGAATACCCACTTATCGAGCGGCGCCCTCAACCAGGTCGAAGTGATTGTCAACGGGCTGGCCTACGGGCTGACGCATCTCAAGCAGGTGACCGGCGTCGAGGACGAATTCAAAGCGGAAGTGAAGCGCCTGGGCGGCTAACAGCCGGGCGGGTCGGCCGGCGCCTGGTGGTAGGCCGCGCTGAGACTGGGGCCAGAGGCGTACCAGCGCTAAGGCAAAAGGATGGCATTATGAAACTCAACCCGCTGACGCCGGAAGAAGCGCGCGTGATCGAGAGCAAGGGCACCGAGCGGCCGTTCACGAACGAGTACGACGACTTCTTTCAGGCGGGCGTGTACGTTTGCCGGCGGTGCGACACGCCCTTGTATGTGTCGGATCGCAAGTTTCACTCGGGCTGCGGCTGGCCGAGCTTCGACCAGGAGCTGCCGGGCGCGGTGCGGCACGAGCCCGACCGCGACGGTCAGCGCATCGAAATCTTGTGCGCGGCGTGCGGCGGCCACCTGGGGCATGTGTTCCACGGCGAGCGCTTCACCGCGACCAATGCGCGGCACTGCGTCAACTCGGTGTCGATCAAGTTCGTGCCGCAAGCCCAGGCGGCCGACGCGGCCGGGTAGACGCGCCCCGTTCACGGATGGCGGCGGCGGGCCTATAATGCGCTGCATGGAACCCCTCCCTGCTCCGCCCATCAAGTTGCCCATCGCCGGCCAGGTGCCGGCCCGCCCAGACCCGGAACTGATCCGCCAGTTGTATCAGGTGGGCAGCGCCACAGCCAGCGCGGTGCTACACCAGCTTGGCATTCGCCAGACCTATGTGGAAGGCCCAACGCCGCGCGTGCCAGGGGCGAAGGTGGTGGGGCCGGCGGTGACGCTGCAATTCATGCCGCAGCGCGAGGACATTGTGTCGGGCATCGGCGCGGAGAACACCGAGCGCAGCAGCGCGCTGTGGCATGTGTTCGACAGCGTGCAGCCAGGCGATGTGCTGATGATCCAGGCCTTTGGCGACCCCTATACCGGCTGCCTGGGCGAGATGCTGACGACCTACTTCAAGGGCCGGGGCGGCGTGGGCGTGGTGGTGGACGGCATGATCCGCGACTGGACACGGGTGCAGGCCATCGGCGTGCCGATGTGGACGCGCGGGGCGACGCCCAACTATGCTTCGCAGGGCCCGCTGTTCCCGTGGGCCTTCAACGTGCCGATTGCGTGCTCGCGCGTGCTGGTGCTGCCGGGCGACATTGTGATCGCCGACGACGACGGCGCGGTGGTGGTGCCGCGGGCGGTGGCGCCGATCATGCTCAAGCAGACCATGGAGCACGAAGACTGGGAAGTCTTTAGCCGGCTGCGGCTGGCCGAGGGCGGCTCGCTGTGGAAGTATTACCCGCTGAGCGCCGAGGGCCGGGCGGAGTACGAGGCCTGGCGCAAGGCGCAGGGGTAGCAGGCGAGGGCGGGCTCATTTTACGCCTATTTTATAAGGCTAGACACCTTCTAGCCGCATTCACGTAAAAGCGTGAACACGAGTTGCAATTCGGTCGGAGGCAGCCATGACGACCTACCGCAATGTAACGCTGTCCATGCCTGTGAAGGTGTTGCGCCAACTCAAGCGCATAGCCGCCCAGCGCCAAACTAGCCTCTCACAGCTCGTTACTCAGACACTGGAGGAGTTAGCTACGCGCGAGGCTGGCTATATGCAGGCCCGCGATCGACAACTGGCCTGGTTGAAACAGGCACCTGATCTCGGGACCCAAGGCGTGATGCGCGGGAGCCGAGACGCGCTGCATGAGCGTTGAGGTGGCTCGCCAATTTGTAGACACCACCGTGCTGATAGACGCGCACGACAGTCGGCCGGCCTAAAACACGAGCGCGCCAAACAACTGCTGGCGGAACTGTGGGCGCAAGGGACTGGCTGTGTGAGCATCCAAGTCCTCCAAGAGTTCTACGTCAATATCACCGCGAAAGTCCGGCACCCGCTCGACCCGGATACGGCTCGGCAGCGGGTGGAGGAATTCGGGTTTTGGATTGTCCATTCCCCTACTGCTGATGATGTGCTAGCGGCTGGCCGGCTTCAGCAAACGGCGCGTGTGTCGTTTTGGGATGCGATGGTGATTGTTAGTGCGCTCCGCCTCGAGTGCCAGACGCTTTGGTCGGAAGATCTGAATGCGGGTCAGATCATTGAAGGATTAGTCATCTCCAACCCATTCGCCATATAGCGAGATGATTGGCGCTCGCGGCGTTTGTACGTTTGCGCGCCTGGTTGTAACATTCCCACTCATCCCAGTCACAATCTGATCTGAGCAGTTCTCTTGCGGCGGGTAATTCAGCCAGCCGCATTATTCTGTGAGGCCAATAACATGAAGAAAGTGTTGTACGTGTATGGCGGGCCGGAGTTTCACCCGACCGAGGCGTGCGGGAAAATCCTGACGGACATCCTGGCGCGCGACGGCCGCTTGGCGCTGGAAATGACCAGCGACCTGGACGCGCTAGCGGCGCTGCCGGGCGGGCAGTACGCGGCGGTGGTGCTGTTCGCCACGGGGTTTGTGGACGACCTGACACCGGCCCGCGCCCAGGGCCTGTTCGATTTTGTGAAGGGTGGCGGCGGCTTCGTGGGCGTGCACGCCGCGGCCGACTGCTTCCGGGGCAACCGCGACTTCATCGACATGCTGGGCGGCGAGTTCGTGTGGCACCCGGCGCACCTAGACTTCAAGGTGGAGATCGCGCAGAAAGACCACTACATCACCACGCGCGTGCCGGACTTTACGGTCTACGACGAGATGTATCACCTGCAAAACTTCGACTCGACCCAGGTGACGGTGCTGGCGCAGACCATGTGGCAAGGCAAGCAGCAGACCATGGCCTACGCCAAGCCGTACGGCGCGGGCCGGGTGGCTTACCTGGCGAACGGGCACTACGCGCAAGTGTGGCGGCACGCGGAGTTCAGCAAGCTGCTGCTGCGGGCGGTGGCCTGGAGCGCCGGGGCCGACGTGCCAGATAAGAAGATTCGCTGCGGGCTGCTGGGCTACGGCCCGCTGTTCAACATGGGCAAGGGCCATGCCGGCTGGATCAACGCCACGCCGGGGATGGAGACCATCGCCATGTGCGACGCAGTGCCGGCGCGGACGGAAGCCGCCAAGAGCGACCTGCCGGGGCTGGCGGGCTACTTTAACCGGCTGGAAGACATGCTGGCGCTGCCGGAGCTTGACCTGGTGGTGAACATCTTGCCGCACAACCAGCACGCGCCGACGACGCTGGAGTGCCTGCGGGCCGGCAAGCATGTGGTGCAGGAGAAGCCGTTCTGCATCACCGTGGCCGAGGCGAACGAGATGATCGCCGTGGCCAAAGCGCAGGGCGTGATGCTGAGCCTGTTCCACAACCGGCGCTGGGACGGCGACTACCTGACCATGCGGGGCATGATTGATCAGGGCCTGATCGGCGACGTGTTCCACATTGAGTGCTCGCAGAGCGGCTATGGTCACCCGGGCTTCTGGTGGCGGTCGGACAAGGCCATCAGCGGCGGCGTGATGTACGACTGGGGCGCGCACTTCCTCGACTGGATCTTGAACATGGTGCCGGCCAAGATCACGCAGGTCAACGGCAACTTTCAGAAGCGGGTGTGGAATTCGGTGACGAATGAGGACTTCGGACAGGTGACCATCCGCTTCGACAACGGCTGCACGGCGGACTACCTGACCTCCACCATCAGCGCCTCGGGGCGGCCCACCTGGCGCATCAACGGCACCAAGGGGGCCATCGAGCGCCAGGGCAACGAGAGCGTGACGCTGATCTCGTATGTCAACGGGTTCCGGCAGGAGAGCGTGGTGAAGGTGACGCTGCCGGGCTACGGCAGCACCGAGTACTATCGCACGGTGGCCGACCACTTGCTGTTTGGCGAGGCGCTGGCGGTGACGCCGGAGCAGGCCCGGCGCGTGATCGGCGTGATCGAGGCCGGGGAACTAAGCTCGGCCAAGGGGGCCAGCGTGCCGCCGCCGGAGGGCTGCGAGTAGGCGCCCACATCGGGCTCGGTTACGCAGGCCGCCGCGTGGGGCAGAGGGGGAATAAAGCGCATAAAGGGAATAGGGGGAGTGCTGTGCGAGGAACGCAAGGGACCCGCACCGGAATTCTAGGCTAAGGTCGTAACTTCTTCGGACTGCGATCAGACAACGCGCGACCAACCGTCAGGCGGCTAGGGACAAGGCTCTAGCCGCCTGTTCGTTTAAGGGGGCCGCCGGGTTGACCGGCCAGGCAGTGGTGCTAAAATCTCGCCCCAGTATCCGTTGCGCCACTGACAGCGGCGCATGCCCGGAGACAGTGATGCCCGACCTCATCAAATTTGCCTTGGTCCAATCGGACAATCTCAATCGAAAATTCTTCCAGGTGGCGCAGGCGACGGTGAGCATTTCGGTGGAGGGGGCGGAGGACCCGCTGACCCACCAGCGCACGCGCAACGTGCTGGAAGGCTAGACGGGGCGAGCGCAGACGAGCGCGGGAAAGGCGCTCAATTGGGCCGGCCCCAAATGAGCCAGGTGGTCAACGGGAACAGCGGGCCGCGGGCGCGGCAGTTCTGGCCGCTGGCCCGGCGTTAGGGCGCGGGCGCTAAAACGAGGCGACGGCCGGCCCCAGGTCGGTGTGAAATTCGAGGAACATGTCGAGGCCAGTGATTTTGAGGACTTCTTTGACGCGCGGGTTGGGGTTGAGCAGTTTGAGATGCTGCGACATGAAGGTGCCGGCGCTGAGGCCCTCGCGGAGCGCGGCGTCGTTTTCGGCGGGCACATCGGTGCGCATGAGGTTGAAGAGGTGGTTGATGGCCCGGATGCCGGCGCTGCTGACGTAATCGACCTGGGCCAGGTCGAGCAGCAGGTAGCGAGTGCCGGCGCGGTAGGCCTGTTCGGCCTGGGCCTGGAGCGCCTCGTACGACTGCACGTCCACATCGCCGAAGACGCGAAAGACGGTGACGGGCACCCGGCCCTGCTCGGTGGATACGCGGATTTCCATGCGCACGCCTCCTAAAACTAAGTGATGGTTGACGCCGAGCTTATGCTGCGCGGCCATTCTACCGGAAAAGGCCGGGGAAGGGAACGGCCCGCAATAATCCCAAAAAATATGCGCCAATATTTTTTAGGACGAGGGTGGGGCCGGCCGATCCAGGGCGCAGCGTTGGCCGAGGGCTCTATTTTCAATGCTGACAACCCGCACTTCTGAAACTGTAGATATTCCGCTGGCGGTGGTGGTCGCGCGGCTGGCGGCGCGGCCGGAGGTGGACGGGCTGGTGGCGATTGGCTCGACGGCGCGGGCGGCTTTGACGGCGGCGAGCGACTACGATTTGATCGTGGTGCTGAACGCCGCGCCGGTGGCGCTGAACGTGGCGGTGACGGTGGTGGCGCAGCGGCTGACGGATATTATCTTTGTGCGGGCCGATGAGTTGGCGGCTTTGCGTGGGCCGGCCGAGCGGGGCGTGGCGGCGCAATGGGGGGCGGCGCAACTACGGCGCTGGCTGCGGGCGGGGGAAATCTTGTTCGACCGGGCGGGTGCGTTGCAGGCCGCGCAGGCCAACGCGCTGGCGACCGCCGAGGCGGCGGGGAGCGACGCCGAGCGCTACGGCGCGTGGTTCAGCGTGAATTACAACCGGCTCCAGACCCGGCGCATGTTGGGCGTGGACGACCCGGTCTACCAGACGGCGGTTGATCTGCGGCTGCTGTTCAGCCTGCATGATGTGTGGCGCTATTACTTTGTGGCGCGGGGGCTGGCGGTGTACGGCGAGAAGGAGCAGGCGCGGCACCTGGCGGCGCATGATCCGGGTTTTCTGAGCCTGTTCCAGCAGTGCTTGGCGGAGACCGGGCGCGCGGCGAAGTTTGGGCTGTATGAGCAATTGGCGGCGGTGGCGGTGGCGCCGCTGGGCGGGCTGTGGGAGTCAGACGTTACGGCCGTGATGCCGAGCGCTGGCGCGGCGTGGGAGGCGGACACGGCGGCGCGGGCTTTGGACTTTTGGCAGCGGCTGGTGGGTGATGCGTGAGGGGGAGGCTGCATCTGAAGAGGCCACCGCAGCGCGCTAGCCCGCCGTACTCGGTGCCCCCCACCCCGCTTTGCGCCCCTGCGCCTCTCGGTCTATACTCTGCGCGGCGGCGCGGCTAAGCAGCGCCGGAAACAGCTTCAATTCTTAGGAGACTTAGACCGTGCAGACCGAGGTCAGTGAGCAGCAGATCACGCAGTACCGTGCGCAGGGCTTCTTGGTGCTGGAAGGCTTTTTGGACGCGGCCGAGTTGGAGCACTGGCGGCAGATCACCGACGAGGCCATGCGGCTGCGGCTGGCGGGCAGCGCACTCAACAACCAGGCCGACCCAG
>JBBRZY010000181.1:0-8170 GCA_038252885.1 Anaerolineales bacterium
AGCGAGGTGGCCTCGGCGCAGGCGGTGACGGCCAGGTCGGCCGCCTCCACGCCAATCGAGAGCACCGGCGCGCCGCCCTCGTGATAGGCGGCCGGGAAGAACGGCGAGCCGGCCGGCACGTTAGCCAGCGCCGCAAATCTTAAATTTCCAAAGCCATCGGGCGTGAGCGTGGCGCAGCGTTGGATGACTTCTGCCGCCCAGCGCACGGCCGGCAGGTGGACGCCGGTGGCCGGCTCGGTGATCAGGGCTGAGGCAAACACATGCTCGGTGGCCCGCAGCGCTTCGGGGATGGCGAGATACCAGGCCGGGCCGTCGGCTGGGCGCGCAGGGCCGAGCGTGGCGTAATCCATTTTGTGGACGAAGCAGGCCGCCTCCAGGTCGAGCGCCAACTGCACCAGGCGGCCCGGGTCGGCCCCGCCCAGCACGCGCGGGAAGGGCGCAAGCGCCAGCCGCGTGGTCTGCACGACGTAGCCGGCCTCGACCAGGGCGTTTTTCACTTCGCTGGCCGCGCGCCCGGCGGCGACGAAGCGCTCATCGTCGAGCGGGTAGCCGGAGTCTAAAAAGTAAGTGATCGTGCGAATGTGCATCTGGGTTCCAGGTGAAGGGAGCGTGTGTCAGGAAAGTGTACCGAGTCTGGGCGCGGATGGCAACAGGCGGGAGACGGAGAGAAAAAGAAGGAGGGGCTTTGCTCAGAAAAAGGTAGGGCGGAAGTAGCGGTCGGTCAGACGGTTGAGGAGGCCAAGCGTTGAAAACCTTTGGCCATGAATTTCCCTAATTACGCGAATGGGGTGAGTGGGAGCTATGGGGGAGGCGCGCGTCACCCGCTGGCGCAGTCGGCCAGCACCGCCTCGGCCACGGCGGCCAGTTGGCTCAGGTCGCGCGGGCGGGCGAGGCGCTGCACTGGCACGGTCTGGAGCACCGCCGCGCACTGACGCAGGTGCGTGGCCGCGTCGAGCTTGGGCAGGGCGCGCACCACGTAGGAGTGGCGCACCAACTCGACCAACTGGGCCTGCCGGTCGAGCGGCTCTACGGCGATGGCGGGGCCTTCGGCCAGCACGTACAGCCGGCCCAGCGGCAGCGGCGTGGCATTGAAGCCGGTGGTCAGGCGGTGGGCCAGTTTGCCCAGGTCGGGGCGCAAGGTGGGCAGGGCGGCCGGGTCGTCGCCCAGTCCAGTCACCGCCTCCGGCCACAGCTTGAGCTGCGGAAAGCCGGGGTAGACCATCAGCGGCTGGCCGGGCTGCGGCGCGGGCGGCACGGCCACCGCCACCACATCATCGGTCACCAGGTCGGGGCCGCGCTGGTGCAGGGCCGCCGCAATGGTCGACTTGCCCTCGCGCGGTGCGCCCAGGAAGCCGACCGCCCGCCCGCCCACTGCCACGGCGCTGGCGTGCAGCGCCAGCCAGCCGCGCTGATGCAGCGCCAGGGCCAGGGCCGGGCCGAGCAGGTACAGCCGCAGCACACGCGCGTCGGCGTCGGGCAGCGGGTCGAGCACGATCTCGCGCCCGGCGCGCACCGCGTACTTGCCGGCGTCGCCGAAACCCAGCCGGATGTCGGCGGGCGATGGGTAAAATGTGGCGCTCAGCCCGATATAGGGCGGCAGGTCGGGGACCGGGCCAAAGCGAATAGTTAAGTCAGCGGGCGCGGCGGGGTCGGCCGGCGAGAGTTCCGGCAGGGGCACGGCTGAGTGGATGGTCAGCCCATAGGCGCGGCCAGCATACGGCAGCATGAACTACCGGAGCGGCCGGTGGGCGGGCGGGCGGGCGGCGGGCGCGCGGCTAGCCGCCTTCAGGCGCGGCCTCGACGCCGTTGTCTGGGAAGCTGCCGCCGTTGTCTTGGTCGGTGGCCGGGCCGATCTTCCCGTGGGTGAGGGTCTGCACATCACCATGCGGCACGAGGGCGGGGGCGGCATACGGGCGCTTCTCAGGGACGGTAAGGGTAGGCTGAACCGGCGGTGTGGGCATGTCAGACTCCGGTGTGCCAAAGGCGGCGGGATGGCCGCCGGTCCCTATACTGAATTAGGATTCGTTGGCATCTGGGGGCGTAAAGCTGCCAGAGCCGTCGAGGTCGGGGGCTTCACCGACCTTGCTGATTTGCGTCAGGGTCTGAACGTCGCCGTGTATGACGAGCGCCGGGCTAACATACGGGCGCTGGGCGGCTGTGGGATCAACGGGCGCGGGCGGAGTATTCGTCAGGCTCATGGGCTTATCCTTCTTTAGCATTGTGGATCACTCAGGCAGCTAACGCCGCTGGGGTCAAAGACGCCCGCGGTTTTGGTCAGGGTCTGAACATCGCCATGCACCACGAGCGCGGGCGCAACATACGGGCGCCGGGCGGGCAGAGCGACGGGGGGCGTGAGGCTGGGGGTCAAGGTAGATTATTCCTTCCAATCTGGGACGGCTAAGGCGCGCTCAACAGACTCGCCTTGTCGGCCGTGTTCACTTCGCTGGCGCTCTGGGTGATCGTCTGGACATCGCCATGCACCACGAGGGCGGGGGCAACGTAGAGGCGCTTGGCGGGCGTTGCGGCGGTTGGGGAAGGGGGGTTATTCACTGGGTGACTCCAAGGGTAACTCGGGTGTAAAACTGCCGCCATCGGCATCGAGGTCGCTGCCGATCTTGTGCGTGAGGCGCTGCACATCGCCGTGGATGGTCAGGCGCGGGCGGCTGTAGGGCCGGCGCAGGTCCACGGTCGGGGCAGTATCGGTCGGTAACGGAATGCTCCTAGCTGCTATCACAAGGTTCTCCGCAGGGGCGCCCGCCCCACTCTGGGGGGACACCGGCATCTAGTCTACGCCCAATGCCGCCGTCGTGTCAAACCGGGCGGACAGCCGATTTAGAATCGGACGGGGTTGGGCGGGCCGGGTGTCCGCACTGGCCGACCGGCCGCCGCCGCTAACCTCTGACTTCCGCTACGCCAGCCCCTGCGCCGGCAGCCACAGGATCAGCGCGGCCACCCGGGTCAGGCGGCTCATCGCGTCCCAGTGCTGGGGCACGGCGTACTCGGCGCGCTCGGCGGCCAGGCGCAGTTGGGCGTGGTCACGCTCGGCGGCGGGCAGGTCAATCCATGGCGCGAGGCGCGGCAGCCCCTGCATGATCTCGGCCAGGCGCGGCAGGTCGCGCGTGTACAGCGCCCGGCTGATGCTGAAGATTGGGGAGCTCTTGGTGCGCCGTTTACGCACCCGTTCCGGCAGGATGCCTTTCATGGCGTTGCGCTGGATCACGCGGCTCAGGCCGTCACGCAGGCGCTGCTCAGACGGCAGCCCCAGGCAGAACTCGATCAGCCGCCGGTCGAGGAATGGGTGACGCAATTCTAGCCCGCCGCCGGCCAGGCGGTTGTAGAGCTCGGCTCCGGCCGTCAGGCGCGCCAGGCCAAAGCGGTTCTCGGCGCGGGTGTCGGTGTAGCGCCGGGCGCGCGTTTCGATCTGGGCCCGCAGGCCGGCGTCGCCATCGAGCCGCCAGGCAAAGGCTGGGTTCAGCAGCGAGCGCGCGGCCCAGGCTGGGCGGCGCGGGTCGCCCAAGTGGCGCGCCTGCCGCCAAACCTGGCGGGCAAATTCGGGCATCAGCGGCTTAATGCCCATCAGCCAGGCCAATTGCAGCCGGGCGCGCGTTTGGCCCCACCGCCACGGCCCGGCCAGCCCGGTGAACTCGCGCGCGGCGGTGGGCCAGCGGCCCTGGCGCAGCAGCTCGGCCACGCGCATGTTGCCGTGCGACACCACCAGGTCGCCATAGTTGCCGTCGAGCAGCACGCGCACGCCGGCCGCCCGCGCCACCTGGTTGCCGTGCGCTTGCAGCGCCAGCCCCATATGAAAGAACGGTTCGCCCGATAGATCGAGCAGCGCCTCCAGTTCGGTCAGCGGCGAGGCTGGGTCCATCACCAGCGGGTGATGTTCCAGCCCGCCCATCTCAACCGCCGGGGCCATGTACTGGCGCTCATCGGAGGCGGGCGCGGCGTCGAACAAGAAGGAGAAGGTGTGCAGCGTCTGGCCGCGCTCGGCCAGCCGGGGCCGCGCCAGGCACACAATGGAGGTCGAGTCGAGCCCGCCGCTGAGCATCGAGCCGACTGGGTAAGCGCTGCGCAGCCGGGCCTGCACGGCCTCGGTCAGGTGCTCGCGGAAGGCTTCAGCGTAGGCGTCGTCTGACGGCAGGCGCGTGTCGCGCGCGGACTGCAAGTCCCAATACTCTGTCAGGCGCAGGCCGGCGGCGCTGACGGTCAGACTGTGGGCCGGGGGCAGGCGCAGCAGGCCGTCAAAAAAACTTTGGGTGGCATCGACGCCGCCGCCGATGTAGTCGGCCAGGCGCGCTTCGTTCAGGCGGCTGGGCACGCCCGGGGCCGCCCGCAGCGCGTGCACGTCGGAGGCCCAGGCGAACAGCCCGCCGCCGTGATAGTAGAACAGCGGGCGCACGCCCATCACGTCGCGCGCGCAAAAGAGTTCCTGGCGGCGCGCGTCCCATACGGCGAAGGCAAAGTCGCCCAGCAGGCGCGCGGCGCACTCGGCCCCCCAGCGCGCATAGGCGGCCAGGATCAGCGCGGCGTCGGGTTGGCCGTCATCGCGCAAATCAAGCCGGTGGCAAAGCTCGGCGCGGTTGTCGAGGCGGGCGTCGGCGGTGATGACCAGCGCGCCGTCGGCCGAGGTCAGCGGGCCGGTTTCGGCCAGCGACTCGGGCGTGGTGAACAGCACCCGCTGCGTCAGGGTGGCCGGGCCAGCCTGCCACGCGCCGCCGGCATCGGGGCCGCGCCGGGTGAGGCGGGCGGTTAGCCCGGCCAGCGCGCCCGGCTCGGCCGGGTGGCCATCGAAGTAGACCAGGCCGCCGATGGCGCTCATGGCTGTTGGTTGCTGGTGGGCAGGGGTTTGAAGCGGCCTTGTTCGGCGGCTCCCAGCAGCACGCGCCCGGCGCAGGTGAGCCAGGCGTGGGCCTCAAACTGGCGGTCGGCCCCGCGCGCCACGCCCAGATGCACCTGGCTGCGGTGGCCGTGGCTGGCGAAGAGCATCTGCCCGGCCAGCGCCTGGGTGAGGCAGGTGGCGCGTGGCACGGTGCGGCTGGCGGCGGTGATGGCCCAGGCCAGCCGGGGGGTGGGCAGGCCGCGCCGGCCGGCGGGCGGGCGGGTGAGGGCGAAGCGCTGCACGCGCGCAAACGGCAGCAGCCACAGCGCCAGGCGCGCCAGCCACAGCAGCGCCCAGGCCTGCAGCACGGCCGCGCGCTCGGGGCCGGGCAGCCGCAGCCACTTAAACAGCGGCCGCATGGTCATCGGCGCGCACTTCGATCAGCTTCTGCGCCAGCAGGTCGGCCAGCAGCGCCTGCACATCGGCGGCGCACTGCTCGGGCGTGACGGCGTACTCGGCCAGCACTGCCGTTTCGAGCGCGGCCACGGTGGCCGGCTGCTGCAAGCGCCGCCACAAGAATGCGCCGACTTCGTTCAGCCCGAAGTAGATGCCGCTCTTGAGGTGCAGGATGGCGGCCTCGTCTTCGAGATCAACCGAGGTCTGGTCGCGGACGGCGACGATGAGGGCGTGGGGGGGGAACATGTGGGCCAGTGTAGCTGGAACGGGGGAGAAGAGCAAAGAACGAGAAGAAGAGCAAAGAACAAAGAAAGAGATGCTGCGCTAAGAAAAAGGAAGCGCAGAGGCAGCGCGGCGTCAAACTTAAGGGATGGTGGCGTTGGCGCGTTCCAGAATCTGCGCGGCTTCGGTCGGGTCGGCCCAGCGCGGCTGATAGAGGCTGACGATGTGGATCGGCAGCAGTTCGTAGCCGGCCAGCGCCGCGCCGTGGAAGGTGGCGCGCAGCAGCATCCCCTGCCGGTTGCGCCACGGCCCCTGATCGAACACGAAGTTGCCCAGGGCGTAGGCCACCAATTGGGCCGGCGCGTCTTCGGCCCCGCCGATCGCTACGACCGGCTGGACGGTGTGGGCCTGGTTGCCGATGACGAGCGTGGCCCCGGCCGCCAGCATGGCGGCGGCCCAGCGCTGCTGCGCGGCGGTGGGCAAATCCAAATACTCCGGCCCCCACTGCGGCAGCACGATCACCACGTCGGCCAGGGCGCGCGCCGCGGCGATGTCGGCCACCACCCCCGCCAACGTTTCGTCGGACAGCGGGGCGGTGCCGGCCACGGTGTCGCTGGCCCACGTCTCCCGGCCGACCTCGGTGACGCCTAGGACGGCGAAGCGCACGCCCTGGCGCTCGATGATGACGGGCGCACGCGCGGCGGTCAGGTCCGCGCCGCCGCCGACGGCCAGCAACCCGGCCGCCGCCAGGTTGGCCTGCGTGTCGTTGAAGGCGCGCTCCTGACAGTTCCAGCCTTCCAGGCCGCAGTCTTTGGCGTGATTGGTGGCGACGGTGATCAGGTCGAAGCCGGCATAGGTCAGCCCTTCCACCGTGCGGCTCGGGCCGATCAGGTTCATGGTCTCGGGGCAGGGCGAAGGCGGGCTTTGGTCTGAGATGGTGCCGTCGAGGCTGCCCACGGCGATGTCGGCGGCGCGCAGCACGTCGCCCACCACTTGATACGGGCCGGTGAAGTCGTCGTGCGCCAGCGCGATCTGTGCCGGGCAGCGGCCGGGGTTGATGTCGCCGGTGAAGAGGAGCGTGATGGTCGGTGGTTCGGGCGTCTGAGTTGGTGCTATTGTGGCGGCGGGTAAGGGCGTGGCGGTCGGCAGCGGTGTGGGCGTGGGCGGCCGGGTGGTAGCAGTTGGGGCTTCAGTGGGGGCGGGCGCGGTGATGGTTGGGGCGGTAACTGTGAGCGTTGGCTCCGGCGCGGCGAGCGGGGCGCGGGCGACACAGGCCGCCAGCAGCAGCGCCGCGCCCGCTGTACTCAGCGCGCCCTGGCGCAGCGCTCGCCTCACGCCTCTGGCCCGAGTTTGGCCCGCACGCGCGCCAGCCGTTGGTTGAGCCCGGTGACGGCCTCATCGCGCTGCCAGCCCGGCGACCAGCCGCCCACCAGCGCCAGCGCCCGCTGCACCCAGGTCTGCGCGCGGCGGTAGTCGCGGGCGTGCCACTCGTAATACTTGGCCAGCTCCACGAACGGCTGCGGGTCGTCGAGCGTGAACGACGCCAACTGCTCCCAGAAGGGCACGGCCTCGGCCCGGCGGCTCTGGCGTTTGTAGAGCGCGGCCAGCCGCGTCAGGCCCAGCGTGCGGTCGGGCAGCGTCAGCTTGCCGGCCAGCGCCCGTTGAAAGGCGGGCTCGGCCTCGGTCGGGCGGTCGTTGTCGGCGTGCCAGCAGGCTAGCCGCAGCAGGTCTTCGGGCGTCGGGCCGGGCGGCTCTACGGTCGTGGGCGTCGCTGGGCGCGCACTGCTGGGGCTGTCCGTCATCGGCGCGCCGAACACCTCGAGCAAATGCGCCGTCAACGTCACCATCGAGAGGATGTCGATGGTGTTGTGGTAGATCACGCGCTGCATCTCGTGCGGGTTGTGCGTGCGCAGGTAGTCGGTGTAGAGCTGCGGGATCAGCCAGCCCGGCACGTCGTCGTCTTCGCGCGCAATGTTAAAGACGCCGCGCTCGATGTCGCCCAGCGAGCACGACGGCAGCCGCCCGCGATACAGCCGGCGGGCCGGCATGAGCAGGTCGAGGTGCGGGCGTTGGCCCAGCGCGCCGCGCCGCCGGTTGACCGTCAGCCGCGTCTCGATCAGCGGCAGGTCGAACGAGCGGCCGTTGAAGGTGACGTAGCCGGTGCGCGGGGCCAGGTCTTCGATCAGCGCGTGCAGCAGGGCCGGCTCGTGCCGAGGCTCCAGCAGAAAATATTGGCGCAGCACAAACTGGTCGGCTTCGACCGCGCCGACGCCGATGAGGAACACCAGCGTGCCCGCGCCGCCGGCCAACCCGGTGGTCTCGGTGTCGAGGAAGGCCAGGTTGCGCAGGTCGGCGTTGGCCAGCGCTGGGTCGCGCGCCAGGCGGGCGGCCGTGCCGGGGTGGTGGGCAAAGGCTTGCGCCAGGGTCTTGGGGCCGTGCGCGAAGTCGAGTTGGTAGACCGTGTCAATCCGCTGAAACGCGCCCAGCTTGTTTTCAATGCGCTCACCGGGCAGCGTGCGGCCGAGCGGCTGCCCGCCGGGGCGCGCGGCGATGGTCGGCGGAGTAGTCGGCGGCGTCAGCGGCGGCGCATTGGGTGGCGGGGCGGCGTCCGTCGCCAGCGCCCGGTTTTTGTGGACGCGGAGTCGCTGCAAGCGGGTGCGCAGATCGGTG
>JBBRZY010000182.1:0-8163 GCA_038252885.1 Anaerolineales bacterium
GCGCCACCGTCGGCCGACCAGCCGCCGCCGTCCACGGGGAAAGCGCGGTACAGCTCGTAGAGCACGCAGTCGTCGGAGTCGAGCATGAGGATATGGCGGTCGCCGGTCGCATCGGGGCCGCCCTCGATGGGCGGGTCGGCCGGGATGGGGTAAGGGCCGGGGTCGCTCTCGTCGTCCCAGTATAGGTCGACGGCAGTCTTGGCCTGGCTGCCGGGGACGACCACGAACGGGATGCCGATGGGGCCGCCGTCCCACTCGCCGGAGCCGAAGTCGGCGTGGACGTTGACGTCGGGGCCGATGGTCTGGACGTAGGCGGCGGAGTTGACATGCACGTTGAGCGTATCAACCGGAGCGTTCCAGATATTGTCGGCCGGGAACAGCGGGCAGCCTGCCAGCGTCGGAGAGGCGGCGACAACCGCCGGGCCGGCGGTGGCAGGTGGGGGCGTGGCAATAACTGGTGCGGTGGTGGCGGCCGGGGCGCTGGCCGTGACGCCGGCTGAGGCCGGGGCGGTGGCAGCGGAGGCAGGAGCGGTCGAGCGGACGCTGGGCGTGGCGTTGCTGCACAGCGCGGAGGCGACGGCCAGCAAGGTCAGGACGGTCGAGGCACGCATGGGGCTAGTGGCCGATCTGCGGCAAGTAGGTGTGTTGGCTGAGCGTGTTAAGCACCTGCCACTGCTCTAAGAGCGTTTGCAGCGCCTGGGGCGCGTTGGTGGGGGCGGTGTGGTGCTTCTGGTCGTATTGGCTGAGGCCGTGACAAGAGGTGCACACGCGCACCTCGCCCGGCTGGAAGGTCAGCCAGAAGCGCTCGCGCACCACGGGCACGCCGTCGGCGTCGGTGAGCTGCCAGCTCAGGGCGCGGCCGGCCGGCACGATGGCGGCCATTGAGCCATCGGGCGCGATGAGGGCGCTGCCGAGGGGGGCGGCGGGGCCGGTGGCGAAGCCGTTGATGAGCACGGCCAGCGGGTCGTGCAAGGGCTGGGCCAGCACGCGGCGGCCGGGCTGGGGCGTGTGGTTGCTGTAGCCGCCGGTATAGCCGCGAATTTGGTCGGCTTGAAAGAACTGCATATAGGCCACGTCATAAATCTGGCCGGTGCCGGTGACGGTCTGCGTGCCGCCGACGACGCGCAGGTTATAGGGCTGCTGGATGTCGGCGTCGTCGCGGGTGGTGACGTTGCGGCTGACGAGCAGCGCCAGGTTGTTGGCGGCCAGGTAGGCGGTGAACTCTCCCAGCAGCGTGTCGGCCGCGTTGAACATTTGCTGCTCGGGCGCGGGCAGCGCGTTGGCGGCGGTGAAGGCGGGCCGGATGCGGGCGCGCACTTCCACCGGGTTCAGCTCCCAAAAGTAGCCGGAATATTGCAACAGGCTGTAGGGATCCCAATAGCTGACAGTCTTGGAGATGCCCGCGGTGAGCGCCGCGCCGGCCACAAAGTAGCCGTTGCCGCTGAGGGTCAGCGTCTTGAGGCGGAAGGCGTAGGCGGCGTTGAAGCCGCTGTAGACGGTCTCGGAGTTGGTGTTGGCCGTGTGCGCGGCGACCAGCGTGCCGTCGGAGAGGGGCAGCGGCTCGCGGTAGTGGCCAGAGTGATTGACGGTTGGGGTGTTGCTGTAGCTCGACGTTTCACGGTGGGTGACGTAGCGGACGGTGATGTGGTCGGCATCGAGCGAGGGCGGGGCCGTCAGGCTGATGACCTGGCCGGAGGCGTGGGTGGCGAACTCGGGCGCGTCGACACCGTAGTAGGTGCCGGGGTGCAGCGGGTCTTCCTTGATTTGGAGCATGTTCTCGATGCGGTTGGGGTTGAAGCGCGGGTATTGACCGTAGAAGTCATCTAGCGCGGTATCGACGCCGTTGTTGAACACCTGCGGTATGTAGCCATTCAGCTCGTGGCGGCCGAGGTGGTTGAGCACCTCGCTGCCGGTGCCGTCCTGGTTCATGGCCCACGGGAAGAACTGGTTAAAGGTATGACCGGCTAGGGTGGTGCCGGCCAGCAGATCGTAGCGGCAACTGCGCGGCTCGGGGTAGACCTCGGTGCGGTCGGTGTAGACGGGCGTGGCGGCGATACTCTCGCTGGTGTAGTTGAAGGAGCCGTAGGGCAGGCTGTTGGGATTGGTCGAGCCGGGGTCGCAGTTGTCGCCGGGGTGGAACACATCGGCGTCGGCATCGGCCTCCTGGTCGCGCTGGAGGTGGTCCCACTGGGTGAAGAGCAAGCGGCCAAATGAGTCGACGATGGGGGTGAAGTCGCCGGACGGGGCGTGGTTGAGCAGGGTCAGCGCGCCAGTGCCGGGCACCAGCCGCCAAACGCCGGTGACGGTGGGGGCCTTCTCATACTCATCGAGTTGGGGGTAGAGGTGGGCCTGGCCGTTGCGCGGCCGGTCGGAGGTGAAGATGATGCTGTCGTCGGCGGCGTAGACCGGGCTGATATTGTTGTAGGTGGCGGGCTGGTTGGCAACCTTGGTGATGACGGGCGTGTCGGCCAGGCCCAGGCCCGTGATTTCGTAGAGCTGCCAACGGTAGACGCCGCTGGCATCGTCCTTGGCCGTTGGGGCGCCGACGACCATGCTGAAGATGGCTTTGGCGCCGTCCCAAAAGACGGCGGGGTCGCGCACGGCGATGCCCTTGGCGCCGGTGAGGAGGCCGGTGCCGCCATAGCCGGCGGCGGCGGTGAGGTTCTTGAGCGTGCCGTCGGTGTAGCGGATGTACAGGTCGCCCCCGCGCCCGGCCGATTCGAGCGAGGCGCGCTGGTTGCCAAAAACGGAGCCGATGGTGGTGAAGTCGGCCGCGATGGGGATTTGGGTGACGAACAGGATGGGGTACATCAAGGTCGGCCCGGTTGCCGGGGCGGCGGGCGCAGCGGCAGGCAAAGCCGGGTTGGCGGCCAGGGTGGCGGTCAGCAAGACCGCCAGGCCCAGACGGGCGTGCCAGGTGAGGGGCGAAAAACGCATGTTGGCTCCTGGGTGAGACGTTCCCAACCTCAATTGAAGCACACCCGGCCGCCAAAGCTTATGGCCTGGAAGTCCTAGCGGGCGGGTTGGAACCGGATGGAAACGGCCCTTTAACCTGTTTGATACGTCAATAAGCCCGGAATCCGGGGAGAGGGAGGCCGTATGGTAAAATCCCTTACCGCCCGCGTTGGCGGAGAGAACAGTTGGATCAGCAAGCCGGTATGATAAGAAGGCGGTCACCGCTGGGCGAAAGTTGCCCGGTCAGTGGGGCGGCCAGAGCACCAGGTATGGTAAAGGGTGGAAAACCGATATGAAGAAAGAAGTCCAGGCGATGGTTAAGCGCCGCCGGGCCCGCATGATCCCGGGCATCCTGCTAGGGATTGCGGTAATTATCGTGATCATTATTCTGGGCGTGATGTTTTTGGCGTCCCAAAATGGGCCCGGGCTGGGGCTCCGCCGCACGGAGACCCCCACGCCGTCGCTGACGCCGACAATCAGCCCGACCCCGACCACCCCGGCGCCGACCAACACGCCTGAAGCCACGCCCACCGTCACGGAGACGGCCGGCCCGTCGCCGACGCCGACCCAGGTGGTGCATGTGGTCGAAGAGGGCGAATCGCTGTTCAGCATCGCCGAATTATTCCGGGCCAATGTCTGCTTCATCATGTCGGTCAACAACATCACCGACCCGTCGCTGATCTCGGTCGGCACGGCGCTGATCATCCCGCCGGACAACTACGAAGCGCCGACCTCGACGCCGCTGCCGACCGACCTGGCCCCGCGCTCGATCATCACTTACGTGGTGGGCTGCGGCGACACGCTCGACTCGATTGCGGCCAAGTTCGGCAGCACCGGCGCGGACATCGCCGACCGCAACGACATTACCGACCCACTGAGCATTCAGATTGGGCAAACGCTGGAGGTGCGGGTGCTGATCGCCACGCCCACGCCCACGGCGACCTTCACGGCCACGCCACCGGTGACGGCGCCGCCGGCCGCCACGGCCACGGTGGGGCCGACCCTGGCGTCGCCGCCCTCGGCGACCCCGTAGCCGGCTAGAACGGGCCAGTTGGGATGGAGGCGCTAGACCAGACGACATTTGCGGCGGAGGTGGCGGAGGCTGGCGAGGCGCTGTCGCCGCTGCGGGCGGGGCTGCTGTTCGCGCGCGAGGTGGCTTACCCTGACCTGCGGCCGTCGGACTACGAAGTGCAAATGGAGGACCTGGCGCTGGCGGCCCAAGCCGCGGTGGCCGGGCATGTCCGCCCGCTGACGCGCGGGTTGGCGTTGGCCGAGTTCCTGTTTCAGTCTTACGGGCTGCGCGGGAACGCGGACGACTACGCCGACCCGCGCAATTCGTATCTGAACCAGGTGATCGATCGGCGGCTGGGCATTCCGATCAGCTTGGCGGTGATCTTTGTGGAGATCGGGCGGCGGTTGGGGCTGCCAGTGGCGGGCGTGGGGCTGCCGGGCCATTTCATCGCGCGGGTGGCGGGCGACGACGGGCCGCAGTATCTCGACCCGTTCCACGGCGGGCGACTGCTGACGGTGGCCGACTGCCGCGAGCTGGTGCGCTCGGCGGCGGGCATTCAGGGGGTGTTCGATATGACCTGGCTGGCGCCCGCGCCGCCGCGCGAGATCGTGGCGCGGATGCTGAACAACCTGCGGGCGTTCTACATTTCGGTAGAAGATTGGCCGCCGGCGATTGCGCTACTGGAGCGGCTGCAATGGCTGCAGCCGGAGGTGGCCGGGCACACGCGCGATTTGGGGGTGCTGCACTATCGCCAAGGATCGTATCGCAAGGCGGCGCGGTTGATGAATGAGTATCTAAGCCGCGCGCCGGAAGCGGCCGACGCCGAGACGGTGCGCCAGGGGCGGGATATGATGCTGGAGGAGTTGGCGCGGCTGAACTAGGGCCAAGCCCCATGACCCTGTCATTTCGAACCCACCTCAGGTCGGCTGTCCACACACGGCCTTGGGGCAGGTGAGACGCGCAGCGTCACCATCAGCTAAACGCAACCTCGACGGTCGAAGGGCACATCGCTACAAACGGTCTCGGCCGCCTGCCGACTTCTGGCCTCCAATTACTTGCCTTTTCATCTCTCTGCCTTCGCTTTATAATCCTCGGCGCGCACACTCGTATTGGTAGCAGGAGCTATAGCCTTGTCCGTCACCACCAGTGATACCCCCCCCACCCCGCCTTCAACTGAGGCGCCGCCGACCGATGTGCTGCCGGTGCCGCCTGCCCCCACGCCAGGCAAAGGGCTGCTGCGGGAAGTCATCGAAACCATTCTGCTGACCGTGCTGATTTACCTGGCGGTCAATTTCGGCACCGGCCGCTTTCGCATTGAAGGCTCGAGCATGGAACCGTCGATGCACCCGGATCAGTATGTGCTGGTCGACAAAGTGTCATATATGCTGGGCGACCCCAAGCGCGGCGACGTGATCGTGTTTAATTATCCGTTGGCGACTGAGCGCGACTTCATCAAGCGCATCATCGGGCTGCCGGGCGAGACGGTGTCGGTCGCCCAGGGCATGGTGTCGGTCAACGGCCAGCCGCTGGACGAGCCGTACATCTCCGCGCCGCACACGTATGAGAACACCTGGGTGCTCGGGCCGGATGAGTACTTCGTGCTGGGCGACAACCGCAATAGCTCGTCGGACTCGCATAGCTGGGGGCCGCTGGCGCGGCACTACCTGATCGGCCGCGCGATTTTCGTGTATTGGCCGCCCACGCTGTGGGGGTTGGTGCCGCACTACACCTACGCCAGCCCGCCGGTCAGCGCGACCGCCAGCCCCGTGGTCAGCCCGGCGGCCTACCCGGCCGACCCGGCCTATCCGAACTAACGTAACCGACGTGGCCGACGCCCCGCTCTCCGACGCTGAACTGCACGACCTGGTCCGCCGGGTGGTGGGCCGCACGCTGGGGGCCGAAGCCGCGCCCGCCCCAACGGCGGCCGTGAAACCGCCAGCGGTGGGCGGCGGCGTGGTGGCACTGGGCGCGGATCACGGCGGCTTCGCCCTGAAGCAGAACCTCAAAGACTACCTGGCCGAGCTGGGCTACAGCGTGCTGGACTGCGGCACGCACTCGACCGAGGCGGTGGACTACCCGGACCTGGCCTACGCCGTGGCGCGGCTGGTGAGCACGGGCGAGGCCTGGCGCGGCATCATGATCGACGGCGCGGGCATCGGCAGCGCCATGGCCGCCAACAAAGTGCCGGGCGTGCGGGCCGCGCTGTGCTACGATTACTCTAGCGCGGTGAATAGCCGCGAGCACAACGACGCCAACGTGCTGACGCTGGGCGCGGGGCTGATCGGCGTGGCGCTGGCGCGGCAGATCGTGCAGACCTGGCTGAGCACCGCCTACGCCGGCGGGCGACACCAGCGCCGGATTGATAAGTTGACCGAGATCGAAAAACGCTTCTTGAAAAACGGGGCATAATAGGACTTATGCGTTGCGTCTCCCGCTTTGACTGCATAGATAACCATGGCCGCTGATCCGCAGACGGTTGAGCGGCTGGTCGAGATCGTCACCCGGCAGGTGCTGCTGGCTTTGGCCGAGGACGAGCGCCAGAAGGTGGGCCTGGGCATCGAGTGCACCGAAGAGTGCGGCGCGGGCCACTGCATTCGGCACTGCGGCAGCAAGATCGAGCTGATTGTGCAGGCCGGCGCGGACCGGATTGCCGCCGGGCTGGGCGCGACCCCGGCCAAGCCCGAGATGGCCGGGATGATCGACCACACGCTGCTCAAGCCGGAAGCCACGGCCGACCAGATCGCGCAGTTGTGCTACGAGGCGCGCAAGTACGGCTTCGCGGCGGTGTGCGTCAATCCGACGCATGTGGCGCTGGCGGCCCAATTGCTGCGCGGCGCGGCGGTGGCGGTGTGCACGGTGGTGGGCTTTCCGTTGGGGGCCACGCCGCCCGAGGTGAAGGCCTACGAGGCGCAGTTGGCGCTGGACCAGGGCGCGACCGAGATCGACATGGTCATCAACATCGGCGCGCTCAAGAGCAAAGACTACGAGATGGTGGCGCGCGACATCCGGGCGGTGGTGCGCGTGAGCCACGCCCACACGCCGCCGGCGCTGGTCAAAGTGATCATCGAGGCCGCGCTGCTGAGCGACGAAGAGAAGATCGCCGCCTGCCTGCTCTCGAAGGAGAGCGACGCGGATTACGTGAAGACCTCCACCGGGTTCGCCTCCGGCGGCGCGACTGTGGCCGATGTGGCCCTGATGCGCCGCACGGTGGGGCCAGTGATGGGCGTGAAGGCGGCGGGCGGCATCCGCACCCGCGAAGACGCCGACGCCCTGGTGCAGGCCGGGGCCACGCGCATCGGCGCCAGTGCCGGCATCAAGATCGTCCAAACCACTCCCGCCGGCCCAACGCCGGCCGCCGCCGTGGCCCCGGCCGCGCCGCGCGGAGGTAACTACTAATGTCAACGCCTGAAGCCGCCGCCGCCCCCACCCCCCGCCCGGTCAGCTACGTCTGCCCGCAATGCCAGACCGGCACGCTGCAGCTGCGGCGGGTGGTGTTTGCCAAGTGGTATGGCGGCCAATTTGTCACCATGCCTAACTTTCCGGGCTGGGTGTGCGATGTGTGCGGCGCGTGCGAGTACGACGCTGTGGCGCTGGAACAAATCAACACCCTGCTGGGGGCCGAGCTCGACCTGCGCCAGGCCGCCGGCCGGCCCGCGCGCCGCAGCCTGAGCAACCCCATTGCGCGCCAACGGCCAAGCGGCCGGCGGCGGGTGTAGGAAAGAACAGCGTGCAAATTGCCCGAGTGATCGGCACCACGGTCGCGACCATCAAAGATGAGAAGCTGGTCGGGCGCAAGCTCTTGATCGTGCGCGAGGCGGATGAGCGCGGCGTGGCCGTCGGCAAGCCGTACGTGGCCGTCGACACGGTAGACGCCGGCAAAGATGACCTGGTGCTGGTGGCGGCCGGCTCGTCGGCACGCCAAACGACCATCACCAAAGACACGCCCGTAGACGCTGTGATTATGGCGGTGATCGACACGCTGGATGTCAGCGGGTCGGTTACCTACCGCAAGTCTTAGGCTGACAATCAGCCGCGAGGGTGCGCATGGCCGATCTTGACCACGACCTGCAATCAATTCAAGAAGCGCGCGCGCTGGCGGTGGCCGCGCGCGACGCCCAGCGCATCTTTGCCCGCGCCTCGCAAGCCGAGGTGGATAGAGTGTGCGCGGCGATGGTGGAAGCGGCCTACGCGGCCGC
>JBBRZY010000183.1:0-8116 GCA_038252885.1 Anaerolineales bacterium
ACGGCGGGTATTGATTGGTCTGATTGTCCACTGCCTACACTCCAATTTCGGTTACCCACGGCGACTAAGTAATATGGAGTCTATGCTATTGAAACCGTCAAGTCAAACACGCCGGTACGCTGGCTAAAATCAAGCTCTCATTGCAGTCGTCATTGAAGTATGCTAAAACCTGCAAAATGTAGGGTTGCGTGGGTGTAGCTCAGTTGGTAGAGCGTTTGCTTTCCACGCAGAATGCCATGGTTAACCATCACCGACGCGTTGCCGCACTCGCCCGCGCTGCCAGCCTTCTCTGCTTGACATTATAGAATATTTGTTCCACACTCCTCGCAAGGAGAATACAGCCCATGCGCAAGCTGAAGCTGCAAGTGCAGATGACCGTGGACGGTTTCGTCGCCAGCCCGAACGGCGAAATGGACTGGTCGGGCGTTGATTGGGACGCCGAGTTGATCCAGTACACCAAGGACATCACCGAGCCGGTGGACCTGATGCTGCTGGGCCGCAAGCTGGCCGAGGGCTTTATTCCCTATTGGGCCTCGGCCCCGGCCGGCGAAGACCCGTGGGGCGTCAACAAGCAGAACTCGACGCCCAAGGTGGTGTTCTCCGACACGCTCACCCAGATCGACTGGCCCAACACGGTGCTGGCGACCGGCGACCTGGTAGACGAGGTCAACCGGTTGAAGAATCAGCCCGGCCAAGACATCATCGCCTACGGCGGCGCGCTGTTCGTGTCGGCGCTGATTCAGCACGACTTGATTGACGAGTACCACCTGTACGTCAACTCGGCCGCGATTGGCAGCGGCCTGGCGATTTTCAACCGGCTGGACGGCACGCGCAATCTGACGCTGAAGCAGGCGCGGGGCTTTAGCTGTGGGATAGCAGTGTTGTTCTACGTGCCCAAGCGGTAGGGCGGGGGATGCTGCGCTAGGCCGCGGCGAACCGGTGTACAATTTGACTGAGCGATTGGAGGTTGCGATGACCAATTTGGAACAGGCGTTTGCTGAAGCAGCAAAATTGACACCGGCAGAGCAGGAGTCATTGGCCGCTGTTATTTTGGAGGAGATTGCCTCGGAAGCCCGCTGGAACAAGGCCTTGGCGAACTCGCCCAATGCGCTGGAGTTTCTTGCTCAGGAGGCTCTGGATGAACATCGGGCCGACCAGACACGGCCCCTCGATCCTGACAAACTGTGAAATCACATACGACGGCGCGGTTTCGGACAGCCTTTGCCGGCTTGCCCGATGACGTTCAGCGCCAAGGCCGCGCCGCCTATCGGCTGTTTCGCGATAATCCCCATCATCCTGGCCTGCGCTTCAAACAAGTTCACCCCAGCCGGGCCCTATACTCAGTGCGCGTGGGTTTAAGTTATCGGGCACTGGCCGTTCGCGAAGGCGACGATTTGATTTGGTTCTGGGTCGGATCACACGCGGACTACGACAAACTAATCGCGGCCTTCTAATCGGCCGGTCCGCAACACCTGCACCACCGCAGGCTCAATCAAAAATCAGCACTCAAAAATCAGAAATCGCTATACCAGCTTCCAGTTCGGCAGGGCGTCGATGTCGAGCGCGTCGCGCTGGCCGGCCAGGTAGCGGAAGTTGGCGGCGGCGGCGATCATGGCGGCGTTGTCGGTGCACAGCACCAGCGGCGGCACGCGCACGGGGAGGGGCGCGCGGCGCACAAACTCGGCCTTGAGGGCCTGGTTGGCGCTCACGCCGCCGGCCACAAAAATCTCGGTCGCGTTGAACTTCTGGGCGGCGGCCAGGGTCTTGCCCACCAGCACTTCGACAATCGCGGCCTGAAAGCTGGCCGCCAGGTGCGGCACGAGGGCCGGGTCGGGCGGGGTGTTGTCGGCGGCGGCTTCGGGCGTCATGGGGCGGCCGGGCTTCTGCTGCTTCACTTCGTAGAGCGCGGCGGTCTTGAGGCCGCTGAACGAGAAGTCCCAGGTGCCTTCGAGCCAGGCGCGCGGGAATTTAAAGGCGGTGGGGTTGCCGGCAAGAGTACTTGCTGTGCCCGCCGCCGCCTTCTCGACGCTCGGGCCGCCGGGGTAGGGCAGACCCAGCAGCCGCGCCACCTTGTCGAAGGCTTCGCCGGCGGCGTCGTCAATCGTGCCGCCCAGGCGCTGATATTGGCCGTGGCCGGTCATGAGCACCAACTCGGTGTGCCCGCCGGAGACGATCAGCGCCAGCACCGGGAAGACGACCTCGGCGGCGTTCTCGACCAGCCAAAGCGAGTAGATGTGCCCTTCGAGGTGGTTGACGCCGATGAGGGGCAGCCCGCGCCCGAGCGCCAGCCCCTTGGCGGTGTTGAGACCGACCACCAGCGAGCCGGGCAGGCCTGGCCCGCGTGTGACGCCGATGGCGTCGATGTCGGCCAGGCTGAGGTGGGCGTCGCTGAGGGCCTGCTGGACGACGGCGTAGATCACTTCGATGTGCGCGCGCGAGGCGACTTCGGGGAAGACGCCCCCGTACTTGGCGTGCTTGGCCGCCTGCGAGGCGACGATGTTCGCCAGCATGGTGTGGCCGTCGACCACGACGGCGGCGGCGGTTTCGTCACAGGAGGTCTCAACGGCCAGGATGCGGGGCATTGTGGTTTACCAGTTCGGTCCGTGCAGCGCGAGGCGCTTGTGATAGCGGCCGAGGGTTTCGAACTTGAGGGTGGCCGGGTTGAGCCAGACGCAGTCTTCGAGGCGCAGGCCGTAGCCGCGCTCGGGGTAGTACACCCCCGGCTCGATGGTGACGACCATGCCCGGCTCCAGCCGGTCGGTGTTGGTCGGCGCGCCGGCGAAGCTGGGGGCCTCGTGGAGGTTCAGTCCGACGCCGTGCGCCAGGCTGTGCACGTAGCCCTCGACTCCGCGCGGATCGGTGCGCAGGGTGGGGTGGCCGCGCGCCTCCAGCACGTCGCAGGCCAGGTGCTGGTAGTCGCGGCACAACGCGCCCGGCGTCAGCGCGCGCATGACGGTCTGGAACGCGGCCAGCACATCGGCGTAGGCCCGCGCCACCTCGGGCGAGGGGTCGCCCAGGCACCAGGTGCGGGTGAAGTCGAAGTAGTAGCCGCCGCCCGGCTCGGCCGGAAAGATGTCGTAGATGATGGTCTGGCCGAGCGCCATTGGGTCGGCGTCACGCCCGCGCGAGTGCGGCACACCGGCGTCGCGGCCGATGGCGAAGATGGTGCCGTTGCCGGGGTCGACGAGGTTCTCGGCCTGCAGCCGGCTGCGGATGTGCTGCTTGACGTCGCCGACGGTCAGGGGGGCGCCGTCTTTTTTGACCAGCACGCCTTTTTTGGCGCGGTGGCGGGTGAGGAAGGCCTCGGTGTCGGCCACCACGCGCAGGGTCTTGGCCCCCACGGCGCGGATGCGCTTGACCTCGGCCGCGTCTTTGGTGAGCATGGCCTGTTGGAGCAGGCTGTGGTCGAACTCGCCCACGACGTTGTACTGCGGGCACAGCTCGGCCAGCGCGGTCAGCAGCGCGTGGCCCGCGCCCAGGTCGGTCTGGCCATAGGCGGCCACGGTGCCGTGCGGCACGCCCGAGGCGGCCAATAGCTCGCCCAGCCAGCGGGCGTTGGCCGCCACCTCGCTCAGGCCCTTGGCCGCGCCCAACTCGCGCAGGCGGGGCAGGGCCGAGCGCACTTCCAGCCCAGAGCGGGCGGCCTCGTCGCGCTCCATGGCGCTGACGTACAGGATCGGCGCGCCGCCGCGCGGGTGCACCAGCACGGTGCGCTCGGTGACGGCCGCGCCGTTGGCCAGGTAGTACATGGGGGCGTTGTGCGCCGCGCCGCCCAGCACCAGCAGGGCCGCGTAACCGCGTTCGGCCATCAGGCGCTCGAGATCGCTCTTCATGCCTCGCCAGACTTGAGACGGGCTTGCAGCGTGGCGCGCTGCGCATGCAGGCGCTTGAGCATCTCATGCTCGCCGGCCCACTCGGCGTACTCAATGCGCTCGTTCAGCTCGGCGTTTTGCAGCTTGGAGTAAAAGACCTCGCTGTCCATGCCAAACTCATCCTCGAAGCGCTTGAGGCGGCGCTGCACCGATTGGATGCTGAGCGCCAGGCGGTCGAGGTAGCGGCGGATTTCTTGGGGGTCGGTGAGTTCGTCTAACAGTCCTTGCATGGCTTCCTGGTTTGATAGAGGCGCTGGCCGCCGGCTAGGGGGCGGGGGCTTCTTCGTCCGACTCCCAGCCCGGCTCCCAGCGCGAGCGCTCGCGCATGCGCAGGAACCATTCGATGGCGCTCAGCCCAGCCGCCAGCAGCAGGGCGGTGGCCCAGTTGAGGGTGCGCGCCAGCAGCAGCCAGGCGCTGGTGGCGGTGAAGAAGCCGACCCACAACGCCTGGCGCATGAGCACGCTGGCCGGCACCGGCCCGCGCGCAAAGCGCCGGTTGAGGTACCACGCAAAGGGCGCGGCCGTGCCGGTGACGGCCACCAGCCCGACGACGAAGAACAGCCAGCGCGGGCCGGGGCTGGGCACTACGTTTTGGGTCAGATACCAAAACGCCGCCCAGCCGCCGACGGCCAGCACGAACGTCGCTATGTAGAACCCACGGTAGTCCTCAGCCGGAGCAGGGGAGTTGGTCATGAGGCCCGATTATATACCTTACCGCTGCGCGGAGAGAAAAGAGAAAGAGAAAGAGAAAAAGGTGAGCACAGGGTGATGGCTGGGAGACGGGCGGGTGGGCAGGCCTGAGGTGATAGCGCGGCGCGCTCGGCCGACGGCCGACGGCTGACGACTAACGGCCGGCTGGTATAATCGCCTCGCGCTGCTCAACTAACCACCGTGTCACTCCTCACCGGCTCTCAGCTTGCCAAATCTTATGGCCCCGACGACATCTTCGCCGGGGTCGATGTGGCGATTCCGCATGGGGCGCGGGTGGGGCTGGTCGGGCCGAACGGCGCGGGCAAGACCACCTTGCTGCGGATTATGGCCGGGCTGGAAGACCCGTCGCGCGGCGGCGTGCAGCGGGCGCGCGGCCTGCGCCTGGGCTATTTGCCGCAGGAAGCCGCGCTCTACTCCGACGGCAGCTTGTGGGAAGAGATGCTCAGCGCTTTTGATGACCTGCGCGCCCGCGAGGCCGAGTTGGCTCGGCTCGAAGCCGCCATGGCCGACCCGGCCCAGTCGGAAGATGTGCTCGAACGCTACGGCGCGCTGCAGCACCAGTTTGAGCTGGATGGCGGCTACTCGTATGAGACCCGCATCCGGCAGGTGCTCGACGGCCTGAACTTTGAGGCGGTGGACTACGCCCGCCCGGTGGCGCAGCTCTCCGGCGGCCAGAAGACGCGCGCGCTGCTGGGCCGGCTGCTGCTCGAAAGCCCCGATCTGCTGATCTTGGACGAGCCGACCAACCACCTCGACATCCACGCCGTCGAATGGCTGGAGGGCTGGTTGACGGCCTGGGGCGGCGCGGTGCTGATCGTCTCGCACGACCGCTACTTTCTCGATCAGGTGGTCACCAGCATCTGGGAGCTGGCCTACGGGCGGCTGGCCGACTATCGCGGCAATTACTCGGCCTACCTGCGGCAGCGCGGCGACCGCGAGGCCCGCCAGCGCCTGGAGTACGACGCCCAGCGCGCCGTCATCGCCAAGGAGCAGGACTTCATCCGGCGCAACATGGCCGGGCAGAACACGCGCCAGGCCCAGGGCCGGCAGCGGCGGCTAGAGCGCATGCTGGCGGGCGAGGACGCGCGCGTCAACGTGGTCGAGCGCCCGCGCGAGGCGGCGCAGCTTAAGCTCGATCTCTCGACCACGCTGCGCTCGGGCGACCGGGTGATCGAAACGCACGAGCTGGCAGTGGGCTACGCCGATGATGGCAAGGTGCTGTTCCGCGCGCCCGACCTGCTGCTGTGGCGCGAGGAGTGCGCGGCCCTGATCGGCCCCAACGGCGCGGGCAAGACCACTTTCTTGAAGACGCTGTTGGGCGGGCTGGCGCCGCTGGCCGGCAGCGTGAAGTTGGGCAGCAGCCTCAAGGTCGGCTATTTTGCGCAGGCGCACGAGGGTCTGAACCCCGAGCGCACCCCGCTGGAAGAGATCATGGCGGCCAAAGAGATGCCGCCCAACAAGGCGCGCGACTACCTGGCCAAGTTTCTGTTCACCGGCGACGATGTGTTCAAGAAGGTGGCGGTGCTGTCGGGCGGTGAGCGCGGGCGCGTGGCGCTGGCCAAGCTGGCGCTGGAGGGCGCGAACCTGCTGCTGCTCGATGAGCCCACCAACCACCTCGACATCCCGGCGCAGGAGATTTTGCAGGCTGTGCTGGCCGACTTCCCCGGCACCATTCTGCTGGTGTCGCACGACCGCTATTTGATTGACGGCCTGGCGACGCAAATCTGGTCAGTGGAAGACGGCGCGCTGGAAGTCTTTAAGGGCAGTTGGAGCGAGTACGTCACCGCCCGGGCGCGGGCGCGGGAGCAGGCCAAGCCCGGCGCGGTGGTGGCGGAGCCGGTGCGGGCCACGCGGGGGGCGCGCGCCACGGTGGCGGCCAAGCCGGCCCGGCCCGACGCCGAGCGGCCCGATGCGGCCCTTAAGCGCCAAAAGGCCGAAGACCGCAAGCGCGCCACGCAGTTGGCGGCGGTGGAGAACGCCATTACGGCCCTGGAACAGCGCCTGGCCGCCCTGAGCCGCGAGCTGGAAGACGCCGGGGCCGGCAGCGATGTGGTGCGGGTGCGCGCCCTGGGCTCGGAGTACACCGAGGTGCAGGCCGAGTTGGCGACCCGCCTGGGCGAGTGGGAGACCCTGGCGGCGTGAGGCAATCGGGTTGGGGCAGCGCCGCCGCGGGGGACGCGGAATGGATAGCGGCGGGGTGGCGCTAGACGAGCGGGGCTAACTGCGGTGGGGAACATTCACGGCCCGGTTGGCATCGTATGTGCAGGGGAAGCTGTCGCGCGCCCAATTTTGGCTGGTTTGCGGGGGAAGCCGGGGCCATTCTGATATAATCCCACGGGTGTGGTCGCGCTGATGGACGGCGCGGCTGTGGTAGTGTTTGTGGGTGAAAGGCTAAAGCCAGGAAGATGACGCAATTTACGCGCGTTCCGCTGCGGCGGGACCGGAAGAATCGCCGGCCGGCGCTGCCCGGGTGGCTGCTGGGGGTGCTGGTGGGCGGGGTGCTGCTGGGCACCTTCTTCTCGGCCTACCTGGTCTTTAATACGGTGCGCAACGTCGTCTCGGGCTGGAAGATCACCGGCCAGGACGTGGCGACGCCCATTGTGGCGGCCGGCACCCAGCCGGCCGTGAGCACCGCCGGCGGCACGCCCGGCCCAGTGGCCACGCTGGCCCCCAACAGCACTCCGGTGCCGACGGTGGATGTGGAAGCCTGGACCAGCACCGAGCGGGTGATGATCCTGGTGATGGGCATTGACCGGCGCGTGGGCGAAGACGAGCGCGGCTACCGCACCGACACGCTGCTGCTGGTGGGCATTGACCCTGCTACGCGCACGGCCGCCATGCTCTCGATCCCGCGCGACCTGTGGGTCACTATCCCCGGCTTCGACGAAAACACCATCAACACGGCCAACTGGCTGGGCGACCTGTATAACTACCCCGGCGGCGGCCCGGCCCTGGCCGTGAAGACGGTGGAATATAACCTGGGCGTCACCATCAATTACTATGTGCGCCTCGACTTCACCGCCTTTGAGACCATGATTGACGCGGTCGGCGGGGTGGAGATCGTCAACCAGACGGCGATTGAGGACGACGAGTACCCGAACGGCTCGTATGGCTACGAGCCGTTCTACTTGGATGAAGGGCCGCACCACCTGGACGGACACGACGCGCTGCGGTATGCGCGCACGCGCCACAACTCGACCGACATTGACCGCGCGCACCGCCAGCAAGAGGTGGTGCTGGCGGTGCGCGACCGGGTGCTCAACCTCAACCAATTGCCGGGGCTGATCGCCCAGGCCCCGCACCTGTATCAGACCCTGAACGACAGCATTCAGACCAACCTGACGCTCGATCAGATGGTGTCGCTGGCGCTGCTGGCACAGGATATCCCGCGCGAGAACATTAAGAGCGGCGTAATTGACTACAGCATGGTGAGCGAGGGCACGACGGCCGATGGCAAGGAGGTGCTCCGACCACTGCGCGACAAGATCCGCGCG
Organism: Anaerolineales bacterium; assembly: GCA_038252885.1. Classification (GTDB taxonomy): domain Bacteria; phylum Chloroflexota; class Anaerolineae; order Anaerolineales; family UBA6663; genus JADZEK01. Next base: position 8,078 of record JBBRZY010000183.1, read on the forward strand.
CTGCGCGACGAGTTGTTCACTAACGCCGGCGGGGTGACC
>JBBRZY010000184.1:0-8107 GCA_038252885.1 Anaerolineales bacterium
GCAGCCCGTTGGCGCGCGTGGGCAGGATGCGCCAAGCGGTTTTCTGCGACGGGCCGATGAACACGCCGCGCGCCAGCAGCCGGTGGATGACGGGCGCGCCGCGATACCAGCCGGGGATGGGCGGCATGGTCAGCGTGGCGTCGTCGCGCAGCAGCGACACCAACCCGGTGATGTCGGCCGTCTCCCAGGCCTGCACATAGCGGTTGAGCAGGTGGCGGGTGGCGGCGTCGGTGTCGTGCGCCGGGGCGAGGGCGGCCGGGCGCTGCGGGTCAGCGTAGTGCTTGGCGACCGTCGTTCGCGCCCGGTGCAACACGCTGTTAACGGCCGGCACAGTCAGGCCCAATAGCTCGGCCGTCTCTTGCGCGTGCCAGTCGAGCACCTCGCGCAGGATCAGCACGGCCCGCTGGCGCGGCGGTAATAATTGCAGCGCGGTCAGGAAGGCGAGCGAGATGCTCTCGCGAGCGCTGTAGCGCGCCTCGGGCGTCTCGGTCGGGTCGGGCAGCCACTCGTCGGGGTACGGCTCCAGCCAGAGCGGGTCGGGCAGGGGGGCGGGCATGGGCTGGCCCGGCTCGGGCGTGGCGTCGGCGGCGTTGGGCAGGCGGCGCTTGGGCCGCTGGGCCAGCGCGTTGAGGCAGGCGTTGGTGGCGATCTTGTACAGCCAGGCGCGGAACGACACCGCCCGCGTGAAGCTGCCGCGCGCGCGCCAGGCCCGCAGCATGGTCTCTTGTACCAGGTCTTCGGCGTCGAGCGGCGAGCCCAGCAGCCGGTAGCAGTAGGCTTGCAGTTGCCGGCGGTAGGGTTCCACCAGCCCGCCGAACTCGGCCGCACTGCCGGCCTGCGCCACAGCCAGGTGTTGGGCCGCCAGCGGCGCAGCGTGGGCAGCACTCATGCCGCCACCGTGGCGCGCCCGATGATGGCGTACAGCGGGTCGCCCCGGCCGCGCGGGCTGCGGTTGAGGGTGACGATGTCGCCAAAGTTGCCAGCCTCGGCCAACAGATGCGCCACCAGCGCCACATGCCCGGCGTCGTCCAGGTGGTGCCACAGGGCGATGGCCTTGCTCGGGAAGCAGCGGTTCGAGAACGTCAGGATCAGCGGCGCGCCCGGCCGCAGCACGCGCCCGACGTCGCGCAGCACCGTCACCGGCTGCGTCAGATAGTCCACCGAGACGCACAGCCCCGCGCCAGCGAACTCGGCGTCGCCATAGGGCAGGCGCGGCACCTGATTGAGGTCGTGCACCACCCACTCGCTCAGGCGTGGGTTGGCGGCCAGCTCGGCGGCGTTCATCCCCAGCCCGGCCACGCGCCCATAGGCCACCTCAGGCGGCAGGTGGCTGATCCAACTGCTCATCAAGTCCACCAGCGCGCCGCCCACGGGAAAGTACTCGCGGTACAACTGCGTCACGGCAGCGATGGCCCCTTCGTCAATGTGCGTCACCAGGCGCGCCTCGCGGTAGAACTCGGCGTCGGGCGCTTCGTCCTCGCGCCGGAACGCGGCCGGGCTGAGCTTGATCTTTCCAGGCGGCATACTGCTACTCCTACCCCAAGCAATTGTCGCCCAGCAGGCGGCGGGCGACGGCCTCGATCTGCGCCGACGGCCCACTGAACGCCCACAGTTGGCTGGTGTCGGTCAGGCTGGCCTGGCCGGTGTCGCCACCGATGGCGGGCGAGTGATACTCCAGCTCGCCGAACTGGCCCAGCGCCTCACCGCCGTTGTAGCTTTGGAAGGCATAGCCGGGTTGGTCGCGCGCCTCCCACGGTGTGTCGATGTAGTCGCCCGAGGGGTTGACGACGAACTGGCGCACGAGCAGCGCGCTGCGGCTTGGCCCGGCGCTGCGCAGGTAGCCCGCCCGCCCAGTCAGCGCCTCAGCGCGCAGGCCGATCTTGTGCTGCTCCAATCCGTCAATCAAGAAGCGCACGGCGTGGCGGCCGGCGATCAGTCGTTCGGGCGCGGTCGGCTCAAAGAAGTCGCGGGCGGCGGTAGCGGCCCAGGTGGGGATGATCATCCAGCCGGTCACTGGCACGACCAGCAGACTCCAGAGGCTGATGGGCGGCGCGCCGGCCGGGTTCGGCAGGCGCAGCGTGGTGGCGGTTTCGTAGCCGGCATAGCTCACGCCGGCCAGCGCCGGCTCGGCGTGCAGCGGGTTGGCGATCAGCCGCACTGACTTCTCGATCTCAATGTCTAGGTCAACTTTCCGCTGGTGGTAGTGGACGCGGGCGCGGTTGGTCAGCGTGAGGCGCTGGCCGGTCTGGGTGGCGCTGTACTGGCCGGGGTCAATCACGCGCGGGGGCAGGTAGGTGTTCCACGGGTCGGCCAGGTCGCCCACGTGGAACTCGGTTTCGGGCGACACCCAGGTGCGGTCGCCGCCGCTGTGCACCCAGGCTTGGCCGCCCAAGAAGGCCCGCGCCGTCTCAACCTGCGCCAGCGCCGGGTTGGTCCACAGGAAGTTGTCGGCCGCCGCTTCGGCGAACAGGCCCAGCACGCGGCCGCCGTAGGGCAACGCCAGCAGCGATCCCTGACCGGGCGCGCGCAGTTCTAGCAGCGGGTGGCCGGCGGCGGCCAGCGTTGACACGAGCGACTCACGATTTGATTCAGACATGCGCGATCCCTTCTGTGGCCCGCTCAGGCACGAGCGAGATACCGTGAGGTTGACGGACTTATTCTAGTTGAATTTCGTTGAAGGTGAAGACAATCGGCGCGCCCGGCGGTCAGACTTGGAGCGTCACCAGTTGGTGGCCCTGCGCGGGGATCGTCACGCTCAGCGCAACGACACCGTCCACCAGCGCGCCGGTCGCCCCGGCCACGGTCAGCGCCGCACCGGCCAGCCCAACGTCACTGAGCTTGAACTGAAGCGCGCGCGTGACCGACCCGTCGTCGAGGTTGAAGCAGTTGAGCACACACGCCCCGGCGTCGGCCAGGGTGTGCGCGTGGGTCAGCTCGTCAAGTCCGTAGAACACACCCTGCGTGAAGCAGCGCTTGTGGGCTAGGTAGGTCTGCATGGCTTGCTTGTGCGCGGCCCAGGTGGCCGGGTCGCCCGGCTGGCCACCGAAGCCCAGGTGGCGGCAGGTGCTGGCGAACCACCAGAAGCCCATCGCGTTGGCGTTGTCGGTGCGCAGATCAAAGTGCAGGTAAACCGGGATGCTGTAGGCCAGGTTGAGGTAATACAGCGCCAGCGCGCGGCGGCTGGCCAGGTCTTCCAGCGCGTTCAGCATGTATTCGAAGCCCCACAGCTCGTCGAACGCGCCGGGCTTGGCGTGCATAAAGTAGGTGGGCGCGTAGCGCGGCGTGCCGGGGCCGATGATGGGGTCGTGCTGCTCGATGACGGCCTGCGGATAGTCGGCGTGCACCGCCTGCGCCAGCCGCAGGATGGCGTCCACATGCGCCTGCCGGGTGGACGGCACGCTGTGGCCGTGGGCGGGGTCATGGCAGGCCTGGTCGTACCACGAGCCGTCGTACATCAGGAAGTACGCGCCATCGCGGCACAGCGCGCTCAGCCGGGCCGCCTTGAGCGCCTGGTACTCGCCGCTCAGCACGCACAGGTCGTCGCGGCGTAAACCATCTGCTCCCATCTGCCGCGCGGAGGCGGGGTACGAGGCATGGTTGCTCCACGGCGCGAGCGGGGTGTGCAGCGCCAGCGCCATGCCATATTTGTCGCGCAGCATTTTTGCAAAATCCGTCTGCTTGCCCAGCCGCGTCTCGTCCCACACGGTCGAGCCGAAGTCGGTGTCCCAACCCGGGTCAAGGTAGAAGCCCTCGCAGCCGATCTCGGCCGCTTTGTCGATCTCGACCTGCATGGCGGCCAGGTCGTACAGCGCCGCGCGCCGCTCCGGCCGGTCGGCGTGCCAGCCGTCGCTGAGCACGGCCCACCAGTAGGGGTTGTCATACAGTTCGTTCCAATGCACCGGCGGGTTGTAGTCCGCCGGCAGCCGGTGGCCCAGCCGTTCGGTATGGCGCCGGTAGTCGGCGAAGGCCGCCTCCCAGTCGCCGCGCAATAGGCTGTAGCGCGTGACGCCGAAGGTGAAGCTGGCCCCGGGTGCCAGGCTTGCCGCGCCCTCCGGGTCGCCCAGCTTCCAGCGCGCCGCCCCGCCGAAGCGCAAGGTCGTCTGCTCCTCACCGCCGGCGCCGACCCGCTTGAAGGGCTCGAGCACCGACCACTCCAACGCGTCGGCGTTGTATTTGCTGAGCAGCAGCGCCGTGCCGCCGCCGTACCAGGCCCAGGCCTCCGAGCCATAGGCGCCGCTGGGCTGGCGGTTGTAGATCGGGCTGCGCACCGGGCTGTACCAACTCGGCGTTTGCAGCAGGGCCGGAATGGTGAAGTCGCGCAGCTCGCCCGTCTCCGGGTGGCGGCGGTAGGGCATCTCGCACAGGTGCGCGTCGGTCACGTCCGGCCGCCAGCCGTGGCCGGCGCGCACCACCTTCGCAAAGCCGCACGCAAACGCTGAGGTGTCGAGCGCCGTGGCACCGGGGTTGTGCAGCGTGAGCGTCTCGACGATGACGTTTGGCTCCGCGCCGGGGAGCGTGAAGGTGTGTGTGATCGCCAGGTCGCCCTGGCGCAGCCGGAGGGTTGCTGTGATGGTGCCGTCGGGCGCGGTAGTTGTTTGCGCCGGCTCAGTCAGTGTTGCCGCCACGCCGTCCGACCAGACGTAGTCGCTGTCGGCGTAAGCGCGGCCGCTGTCGGCATCCACCAGGCGGCGCGGGTTGTAGTGGGGCCGCGTTTCGATGGTCAGCGCCAGCGCGTCGTTGGTGAGCGTGACGGTGCCAGTGTGCGGGTCTAGGGTGAGGGTGGGGGGCATATGATGGCGACCCGGCGGCGGAGTTGAGCCGCCCGACTAGCGTGTAAAAAAGGCGGCGATGTGCATCGGCAGGCTCAGCCCATACAGTAGCGCCGTCACCACCGCCCCAGTGACGACGCCCATGACCAGCGCCGCCTTCTCCTCACGCCAGTCGTCGTAGAAATTGCTGCCGATGTGTTGAGCGTTCATGTCTGCCTTTCGGCCAGATGTGGGGGCTGAATATTCTCGCTGCCCGCCAAATTGGCCCCGGTGCGCGCCGCCTCTGCGGCTTCCGTGTCCGCACCAAATGTGTCGCTAGTGTAACTGTCTTCAGCCCACTTCTACAACCTGCCCCTGTCAACCTGTCTCCAGATGGAGGCAGGACAATGAAAAAGTCATTGGCACTGAGCTTGATTATCGTGGCAGTCTTCTCAATCGCGCCCACAAATACCAACCTGGATCGCGCGGCCGACTGGAGCCGGCTCGTCACCTGGGCCCGCACGTCGGTTGCTCTGAGCAATCTTCCGCCTGAGCTGGTCGTGCCGGCGCTGCTGCCGACCGGCCTGCAAGACGCGGAACTGCTGGAGGCTTGGGTGCGCCTCTACAACTACACTGAACCGTTTGAACTATGGGACGGCCAGATGTTGACCGGTCGCGCCCTGGCCGAAAACCTGCGCGATCAGGCCATCCCCGTGGTCTGGGATGTGCAGCGCGGCTGTGGCAATGGCAGTTGTGTCCACCAATTCTGTGTGGGCGAGCGGTGCACGCATGAGGATGGGCAGCCGGGTGTTGATCCGATTTACATCTACCCCGGCCACACCGGCAACATGCCCGCGTTGGTCGCCACCCTGGCGCACGAGAGCTTCCATCGGGCCGAGCTCTTTGGATTGGTCCACGATTCAAAATTCGAAGAGTTCTGGGCGTGCCGGATCAGCGCCGTGTTTGACGCGCACGCCGGGTTCAAGTTTGAAGGCTACGACCCGCTGGTGTCGGGCTACCTGATCTTGTGGGTACGCGACAATGGGTTAACGCCCTACTACGCCCTGCCAAACTACCCGCCGGTTATCGCGGCCGAGTTGGCCAGTGCGGCGGCGCGCTAGCGCCGCCGCACTGGCTGCGCCGAGCGGCCCGCTCAGGACACAGCCACGGACTGCAGGGCTGTAGTGTGCTGGTTGTGCTACGCCAGCGCCCTCGGCCGATACCGGATCGCCTCGGCCAGGTGCGCGGGCTGAATGGCATCGCTGCCTGCCAAATCGGCCAAGGTGCGGTCGGCATGAGGCCGGCGCACTGGCCGCGCGGTGAACTGCAATTGGCTCATCGCCGCATGCTTCATCACCAGCCTGAATGGTCGCAAGCAACCTCTTCGCGACGGCGGCGGCGCGCTGGCCCTTAGCTGCGCGCCGCGGCTTCGGCGTCCTTGAGCACTTGCTCAAGCTGGCCGGGCCGGCGATTCCGCCAGTTGGCCTTCAGGTAGGCTTCAACCTCGGCCAGCGAGCCGGTCTTGCCGACCGCGCGCCAGCCGCCAGGAATGGGCCGGCCAACCGGGGTGACGATATAGATTTCTTCGTGATTGATGCATATCTGGAACTCGGGCAAGGCGGGCATGGCAACTCCTTTGGGCGGACGGCTCGGCCGCTGGCCGGGTTTGCCCGCATAGTGTTGGGTTGGGTTAACTCACCCCCCTCGGCCGATACTGGATCGCCTCCGCCAAATGCGCCGGCTGAATGTTCTCGCTGCCGGCCAAATCGGCCACGGTGCGCGCCAGCTTGAGCACGCGGTGAAAACCGCGCGCCGTCAGTTGCAACTGGCTCATGGCCGAGCGCATGAGCGACTGGCCGGTGTCGTCGAGTTGGCAGTGCTGGCGCACATCGGCTGGGCGCATGTCGGCGTTGCAGGTGACGGGCGGCGCGCCGTTGGCCTTGGCGCCTGCAAAGCGGCGGCGCTGGCGGTCGCGGGCCGCCTCCACGCGCGCCTGCACCACGCTGGAGGCCTCGCCCTGGCGCGTGTCGGTCAGGCGGGCGAAGTCTACGCGCGGCACCTCGATGTGAATATCAATCCGGTCGAGCAGCGGGCCAGAGATACGCTTCTGGTAGCGCGTCACGGTCGACGGCGAGCAGGTGCAGGCTCTCACCGGGTCGCCGTGGTAGCCGCAGGGGCAGGGGTTCATGGCCGCCACCAGTTGAAAGCTGGCCGGGAAGGTCAGGCTGCCGGTGGCGCGGGCGATGGTCACCACCCGGTCTTCGAGCGGCTGGCGCATCACCTCCAGCGCGCGGCCGTCGAACTCGGGCAGCTCATCGAGGAACAGCACGCCGCGGTGCGCCAGGCTGATCTCGCCGGGACGGGGGTGGCTGCCACCGCCCACGAGGCCGGCATTGGAAATTGTATGGTGGGGGCTGCGGAACGGCCGCTGCATGACCAGCGGCGTGCCGGGCGGCAGCGCGTCGGCCACCGAGTACACCCGCGTCACATCCAGCGCCTCGTCAATGCTCATGTGCGGCAAGATCGAGGGCAGGGCGCGCGCCAGCAGCGTCTTGCCGGCCCCCGGCGGCCCGGCCATTAGAATATTGTGCGAACCAGCCGCCGCCACTTCCAGCGCGCGCTTCACATGCTCTTGGCCCTTGATCTCGCGCAGGTCGGTTGGGACATATACCGGCGGCGCGGCGGCCAGGTCGACCGTGATTTTGGTCGGGGCGATGATCTCAATCTCGGTCAGGTGGCGCACCAGTTGGGCAAGGCTGCTCACGGGGATGACCTCGACCTCCGGCACCAGCGCCGCCTCGGCCGCGTCGTCGGCAGGGGTGAAGACGCGCTTATAGCCCTGCGCGCGGGCCAGCGCCGTCATGGGCAGCACGCCGCGCACATGGCGCACGCTGCCGTCGAGCGACAGTTCGCCCATCACCAGCGTGCCCTCGAATGTCTCGGGCAGAATGTGGCCGGAGGCGGCCAGCACCCCCAGCGCAATCGGCAGGTCGTAGATCGGCCCCTGCTTGCGGATGGCGGCCGGCGCCAGGTTGACTGTGATGCGCCGCTGGGGAAACACAAAGCCGGCGTTGCGGATGGCGGCCTGCACCCGCTCGCGCGACTCCTGCACGGCGGTGTCGGGCAGCCCCACGACCACGAACGACGGCAGGCCGTTGGCGGTATCCACCTCGACCTGCACAATGGCCCCATTCATGCCGACGACGGCGCACGAGAAGACGGTAGCAAGCATGGGCTAAGTGTAAGCGAATTAGCCACGCTGGCAACTGGCGAGAATTTGGCCGCAGGGCAATCGCATCTTAATTCCGGTAAATTCGAAAGAACCGAAATTACCCAGAAACACGGCGCTCGTTAGCATA
>JBBRZY010000185.1:0-8102 GCA_038252885.1 Anaerolineales bacterium
CCCGGCGGGCCGCGCATATGAAACTGGTGGGACTGCGAGCAACTACTTGGGGCGGTTGGCTTTCCAGTTCTCGAAGTCGGCCTTGATCTCGTCGCTCCAGAGCGAGTCGATCTGGCCGGAGGTGTAAATGCCCTCCGACAGACGGCCTTTGCCGAATTCGTCGCGGACGCGGACGTCCTCGCTCTCGGTGAGCACTTTTTCGACGAGGTGGGGCGGGATGAAGAGCACGCCGCTGGGGGTGCCGAGGACGACGTCGCCCGGCAGCACGGTGGTGGGGCCGATGCGGATGGGGACATTCAGCCCGCCCAGGGTGACGTCGCCGATGCCGGTCGGGTCCATGCCGCGAATGTAGAAGTTGACGTCGGTGAGTTGGGTCAGACCCTGAAAGTCACGCACGCCGCCGTCAATGACTGCGCCGGCGCGGGTGCGGGTGCGCACGGCGGTGCCGAGGTTGTCGCCGACGACGGTGCCGTCTTTGATCTTGCCGAAGATGTCGACCACCATGACGTCGTGGAGCTGCAGACTCTCGATGATCCACGAGTTCTGGCCGCCGGCGCTGCCGCGGCCTTCGCTCACGCCGGTCTCTTGCACCAGGGCGTGGAAGTCGGGCCGGTGGGGCAGGAACTGGGCAGTGACGGCGCGGCCGACGGTGATGACGCCGGGATGGGTTTCCTTCCAGTTGCCTTCAAACTGGCGCAGGTAGCCGGCGTGGAACAGGGTGCCCCAGGCTTCTTCAGTGGTGACGAGCTTCATGCGCTCGATCATTTCGTCTGGCACCTTGGGGCGGCCGTCTTCGAACCGGCCAAACGGATTCAGACTGGTGAGTTTGATCATGTCTTCGACTGACGGTTGAACACGCATGTGACGCCTCTCCGGGGCGGGTAATCTGTCCGGCGCGCCGCAGCCGCTGGACGTTCGCTGATGATGGGATGGCAGGCCGGGGCGCGTACACGCCGCTGAACCTGTACGGCAGAATGGCGGCTAGTGTAACTCGAAATGGCAGAATGGGGGAACCCGGCCGCCGGTGGGTGGCCCTCCCGCTGCCCGTTGGCCGGTGACGCACAGCGTCTCGCCCCATGCTCACGGGGGTTATGTTTCCGCCCTATTTTTTGGCTCTCACGCCTCTAACGGCGCTAAGCTGCACTGGCCCTGCCGCGCGTGCCCTTGCAGTCGGCCGAGCGTTGCGATATAGTCTGCGCGCGATGCCCAATACTGGAGCCTTATGACCCTGCCTGCTGGACCTTACCACCTGGAAGTGCGCCGCTCGAACATAGACCGCCGCGGCTGTTTCGCCGCCGAGCCGATCCCGGCGGACGGGCTGGTGGGCGAGTATACCGGCGAGTTGATTACGACGGCGGAGGCGCAGGTGCGCGAGGCCGACCTCAGCCGCGATGCTATTTTGACTTTCTGGTTGGACGATGACTGGGCGCTCGACGGCGCACGGGGCGGCAACCAGACGATCTACATCAATCACTCGTGCGCGCCGAACTGCTACTGCGAAGTGGACCACGAGGCGCGGCGGGTGTTCATGCGCGCGCGGCGCGCGGTGGCGGCGGGCGAAGAGCTAACCATTGACTATGCCTACGCTCCGAGCACGCCGCTGGAGCCGTGCCTGTGCGGCGCGCCAGAGTGCCGGGGCTACATTAACGATGTGCCGGCGCCAACTGCGGCCAAGGGAATTTGACCCAGCCGGCCAGTCGTAGCAGCACCGCCCGAAATAAATCGGCCAGGGCGGGCGTTATTGGGTGGGGCCGAACAGCCCCTGCTAAAACGGGAGACGACGATGGGCATGCACGCGGATTGGAAGTCGGCCAAAACGAAGGCTAAGGGCGTCAACAACGGCAAGGAAATCAAGTTCAAGCAGGATGCGGGCCTGGGCACCGCTTTGGACAAGCTAGAGGCGGCGGCCAAAGCGCGCGGCAAGAACACCAACCCGGGGCCGGACTGGGCCAAGCTGACCGATGCCTGGGTGAAGGCCGCCGCGGAAGTGAGTAAAGTCGGCGGCGCCTATGTCAAAGAGCTTGAGAAGATGCCGATTAACGATGTGGCCCGCCAGCAACTGGACACCTTCTTGGTGTTCACTGTGCTGGACGAAAGCGGCAAGGCTCTCAAAGAAGGTGTGCGGCTGGAGACGCTGCTGAAGAAGCACCGCAAGAAGTAGGCGGCGGTGCGGGGGGCACGTGGGCGGCCTGGACGCAGATGCGGCCGGGCCGCTGTTGTTTTTGGCGGGGGCGGCCGAAGGGAGACTGCGATGGGACTGGTGGTGACGGAAATTCAACACATTACGTTCTACGTCGAGCGGGTGCACGAGGCGGCGGCCCGGCAGTTTTACGGCGAGGTGCTGGGGCTGCCAGAGATCGCTAAGCCGCTGGCGTGGCAGGCGAACGGCGGGGCGTGGTACCAATTGGGCGGGGTGCAGCTGCACCTGTCGCTGAGCGCCGAGGGCGCGCTAAACGCCGGGACGCAGCGCCATGTGTGCTTGATGGTGGCGGACCTGGCGGTGGCCGAGGCGGCGCTGCGGGCGGCGGGCGCGCCGATCAACCCCGACCCGATGCCGTTCGATCAGTGGACCCGGTTCTACACGCGCGACCCCGGCGGCAACTGCCTCGAGATTGCGATGCGGAGCAAGTAAAAAAACCGGAAGGAAAGAAAGAGAAAAAGAAAGAGAAAAGGGAGGCCAGGGGCGTCAATCGAACCGGCGGGGTCAGCGTTCGGTTTCGACCCAGAGCTGCGTGCCGTCGGTCATGATGGTGATGGCACCGGAGAGGTCGGTGCGGAGCAGGTTGCGACCGGGGAGGCGGCTGAGGAGGGCGGGGTCGGGCAGGGCGCCAGGTTGCGCCGAGAGCAGGACGAGCGTGGGGTTGATGGCCTGAAGCCAGGCGGCGGGGTTGGCCGCGTCGGCGCCGCTGTCGGCCAGGAGCAAGGCTGTGGCGGGTTGGGCCAGGCCGAGGGCGGTGAAGGCGGCGGCGTCGGCGGCGGTGAGGCCCGGCGCGGCGAGGAGCGAGAAGCGGCCGGCCTCTAGGCGCAGCAGGCTGCCGCGCGGGGTGTCGGCCAGCACGCGCAGGGTGAGGCCATCGCCCAGGTCGAGCGTGGGCAGCGTGGCGGCGTCGACGACTGCAATGCGGCTGGTGTTGAGCTGATCTAGGAGGACGCGGTAGGCGGCGCTGTGGCCGGGGGCGCGCGTGAGGATGACGCGGCCGACGGTGTAACGGTCGAGCGCCTCGGGCAGGGCGCCCAGGTGGTCGATGTCGGGCGCGGCGATGACGAGCAGGTCGAGGCTGCGGGTGAAGAGGGGCAGCGTGCGGTCGAGGGCGCGGGTGAGCGTGAGCGCGCCTGGCCCGCCGCCGATGAGGATGGTGCGGCCGGAGGGCGTCTGCACTAGCAAGGCTTCGCCGCCGCCGGGGGCGGCGTCGGGCGCATCGAGGTTGAGCAGCGTCACGCGCAGGCGGCCGTCGTTGGGCGGCAGGCTGAAGTACCAACTCCAGGCGAGGAGCGTGGTGACGGCCAGCAGCGCCAGCCCGCCGGCCGCGGTGCGCTGCGGCGCGAGCGCGGTGTACCACCGGGGCCGCTGGGCAGGTGGGCGCGCGATGAGCCAGGTGGCCCCAAACAACAGCAGGTACGTCAGCGCCAGCAGCGCCGGGGCGGTGTCGCCGAGATAGACCGCCGCGCCAGGGACGCTGCCCAGCACTTCAACCATGCGAATGGTGTAAGCCACCCCCGGCCACGCCAGCCAGCCCACAATCTGCCCGAGCGGCAGTCAGACCAGGCCCACCAGCAACGCCAGGCCGGCACTGACCATGACGGCCGGCTGCACCGGCAGCACCAGCAGGTTGGCCAGCAGCGCGATCAGCGAGAGTTGGCGGAAGTGATAGATGAGAAGCGGCAGGGTGGTGATCTGCGCGGCGAGCGTCAGCAGCAGCAGTTCAGCGGCCAACGCGGCGGACCGCTTGGCGCGGCTGGGCGAGGTCCAGCGGGCGGCCAGGCGCGAGAAGGCCGCCTCCAGCGGGTCGGCGTAGAGCACCAACCCCAGCGTCGCGCCGGCGCTGAGCTGAAAACCAACATCCCATAGCGTGAGCGGGTTCCAGAGCGTCATCAGCCAGGCGGCTAGGGCCAGCCCGCCCAGGCCGTGGGCCGAACGGCCGAGGCGTTGGGCAAGGAGCGCCAGGCTGCCCATGAGGGCGGCGCGCACGACTGAGGCGCTGGCCCCGACCAGCAGGGTGTAGAGCGCGATGAGGCCGAGCGTGAGCCACAGCGACCAACGCTGCCCGGCCAGCCGCCGCGTGAGCGCCGCCACGAGCCCGGCCAAGATGGCGATGTTGAAGCCCGAGATGGCGATGATGTGCGACGTGCCGGTGCGCTGAAAGGCCGCTGCCAGGTCGGCGGGGATGGCGCTCTCGTTGCCGAGTAAGATGCCGGCCAACAGCGCGGCGTGGGGCTCGGGGAAGAGCTGTGCGAGCGTGGCGAGGGCGTGGGTCTTGAAGGCATAGAGCGCGGCCCAGGCGGGTTGGCCCTGGCCGGCGGCGACGAAGCGAACAGCCGTTGGCGCGAAGAGCGCGTAGACGCCTTGGCCGGCGAGGTAGTCGCGATACGAGAAGCTGTCGAAGATGGGCGGCGTTTGCAGCGCGCCGGTCAGGCGTAGCCGGTCGCCATAGACATAGTCGGCCGCGCCGGTTTGCGCCAGGCGATTGGCGGCGTAGCGCGGAGCCGAGAGTTGCACCCAGCCGGTGACAGCCAGCGGGGCCTCGGCGTCGGGCAGCCACAGGCGCTCGGCGCGCAGCCTTAGCACAACCCCCGCGTCGGTGACGATCACCTCGCCGTCCACCACGCCTTCGAGCGTGACGGGGCTGCGGTCGTTGTAGGTAGCGACGAAGTCAGGCGCGCCAAACGGCGGTTGGGCGTTGGCATAGCGGGCCGCGCCGAGGCCGAGGGCGAGCAGGCCGGCCAGCACCCAGCGCCAACGCTGGCGCGGCCACCACAGCGCGAGCGCGACGACGGCCAGGCCGCTGAGCAGCAGCCAGGCCCACGCGGGCTGATTGAGCTGGGCGGCGACGCCCACCCCCGCCAACCAGGCAACGACGAGAAACGGCAGGACGGACATGCCGCCGACTCACCTCAGGGTGGATTGCGCGTTGGATGGCACAATAGCGCCCCCAATCCGGCCGGGAATGGACTGTCGCTGCGGGCCGGTTTGCAGGCCACGCCGACAAATATATACTTCATTTCGACAGCTTTGTTAAGTACCGAACACACGTAAACCCAATCACTCCCCGACGAACCTGAACCAGGCTGGCTGCCGACGAATGGGTTCGCGACGGTTTTGCGGCAGAGCGTCACCATGACAGCAGGTGGGTCGCCAATCGGCGGTCAAACGGCGGTGGGTGATCACGGTAGGTACTTGGCGCGGAAGGAAAAGAGGCCCAATGATCACAGAGATCGGCGCTTTGGTCGGCATCCTCAAGGTACTCCTGGAGGCCGCTAAGACCGGCCGGGAGCTGTTCGGTGGCGCCACCAAGAAGGCCACGGCTGAGGCGGTGAAGAAGACCCAGGAGCGACTGGCCGGCATCGCCGACCAACTCTATCAGAGTTTAGCCCTGTCAAAGATGCTGCCGATTTGGCTCAACGAGCATGCCACGGTAAATCTTTACACGGATAAGCTCACCACTGTCCAAGTGAAGCTCCTCGACCAAAGGCTCCGGCAGCTCATCTCGGATTCTATTCACGATCACTTTAGCGGTGTGTTTTTCGGGACTAGCTTCGCGGTGTTGCCGGGCGTGGAGGCGGGGATCAAGGACTTCCGCGACCGGCTAAAGGCACTTGAAGTCCAGTTGAACGGCATTCCGGCGGGCGATGCCGTCGCGTGGCGGCGCGCCTGGCCGACGGTGAAGACGCGGATGCAGGATCTGCGTCGGGAGGCCGAGAAGCTTGACACGCTGTCCGAGGCGGTCCAAGCCTCGCTCGTGCATGAGTTGCGGGAGGCCGCGAAACTCGCCTAGCCCAAGGTGGAAGCTAGCCGACAAGCACGCGCACTACACCGAGCGCCGCGACGAGCAAGGGCAGGACGGACATGCCGCCGACGCACCTCACATTCGTTGAGCTTGTCGCCTCAACCCTCAGCCCTTCGCTGCCAGCGCGCCTTCAATGTCCTTGACGCGGTGGGCGGCCGAGTGGCCGTCGAGGTCGAAGGGCCAGATGGGTTTGCGGTGGTCGACGGTAAACCACTTGGCGGGTGCTTCGCGCAGGGCGGCCAGCACATCCGCTTGAACGGCGCGATGCCAGTCTAAGACTTCTTGTGGGTCGCGGTCGCGCCAGCGCAGGTAGATGAGGTGGTTGCCGTCGCCCTCGTTCAGGCCGCGTTCTTCAGGCGGGCGGCGCTGGCCGCGCGCCGAGCGGGCGATGTCGGCCTTCCAGTGGGTGATGTGGGCCAGCGCGTCTTTGACCGTCCAGGGGTCTTTGGCCTCGGGGCGCGGCACAGGCCGCTGCCAGTCGGCGGCGGATAGGCCGGCGACCAACTGGTCCAACCGCTCAAATTCGCGGAGGGTGCGCGTGATGACGGCGGCGCGGGTGTGGGGCATGGCTATCCCGACTATTCCCCAGGCTCGAGTTCGCGCTGGACGTAGGCCGGCACGCCGAAAGCCACGACGTTGGGCGGCAGGTTGCGGGTGACGACGGCGCCGGCGCCCACCAGGGTGTATGCGCCAATCTCCACGCCCCCGAGCACGGTCACGCCGCTGCCCACGCGGCAGCCGCGCCGGAACACGGGCGGCTTGAGGATCTGATCTGGGCGTCGCCAGCGCAGCTCGTTGTCGTTGACGGTCACCACCCGCGCCCCGATGTCGGCCTCATCCTCGACGAGAACGGCGACAGTCAGGTGGGTGAGGCACGAGATGCGCACGCGGTCGCCGATCTGCACCTCGCGCTCGATGGTGGTGTTGTGCGAGATGACGGTATCGCGGCCGATGTGCACGCTGCGGCGCAAGACCACGCCGTGGCCAACGATAGAGTTCTCACCCACCGCGGTGCCGGAGCAAATGATCACGCCCTCGCGCACCACGGCCCCTGCGGCGATGGTCACCGGGCCCCAGTGGCGGCCGTCGTCCTCGGTCGGCACGATGCGCACGCCGCTATACAGGCGGGCAGTTTCGTGCACAATCAGCAGACCGGCCGCGACGGCCTCGTCCGCCAGAAAACTTTTCTCGATGGTCACCAGAATCTCCTGCTTCCTAGTTGTGGGTCGTCGTCGGCGGCCGAGGGGCTGCGGCCCAACGCGGCTTCATAGAGGGGGTTGCCAAGCACAGCCCGCGCCACCTGGCTGCGCAGCACATCCGGCGGTCCGCCGGCGATGCGCAGGGCTTGCAGGTCGCGCTGGCGTTTTTCAAGGTCGAGCAAGGTGGTCTGGCCGCGTGCGCCGTGAATGCGCATGGCCCAGTCGGTGGCGGCCAGGGCCGCCTCAATGCCCTCGGCCTTGGCCATGCAGGCGTCGGCAAAGGCCGGCTGGCGCGCGTCTTGCCGGTCGGCGGCGGACTGGACCAACAGCCAGGCCATGTGCAGCCGGGCCACGTGCTCGGCCAGCTCTTGCTGCAAGTGAGTGAAGCGCCCCAGCGGGCCGCCGTAGGCCTGGCGCTCGCGCAGCCAGACAATGGCCTGGTCGAGCGCGCCGCGCCCGCAGCCGATGGCGGCCGCGGCCATGGCAGTGCGCCAATAGGTGAAGTGGCGGACGAAGAGTTGAAAGCCCTCACCCTCGCCGCCCACCCGCGCGCGCCGCGGCACGGGCACGGCGGTGAGCCGCAGCCCGCCGAAGGAGGCGCCACGCAGGCCAGTGTGTTCGAGCGCGACGACTTGCAGGCCCGGGCTGTCCATCGGGACAAGGAAGGCCGTCAGGGTGCGCTCGACGCCTGGGCGGCGCACGTGGGCAAAAACTACGGCGTGGGTGGCGGTCGCCAGGCGGGCCACAAAGCGCTTCTCGCCGTTGAGCTGATAGTCACCGCCGGGCAGCGGCTGGGCGGTGGTCGCCAGAGCGTGCATATCAGACCCCGCGCCTTCTTCGGTGATGGCGACGGCCACGTAGGCGGCCCCCGCGGCGACGGCGCTGAGCACGTCGTCGA
>JBBRZY010000186.1:0-8099 GCA_038252885.1 Anaerolineales bacterium
ACATCCAGGCTGAAGTCGGGCCGGCGCGGCACGCGCACCACCCCCGCGCCGTTGACGGCGGCGTCGAAGGCGTACATGCCAAACGTCGGCGGGCAGTCCATGATGCGGTCGCCGGGCTGCAAGAACAGCCGCATGATCAGGTCGATCAGCTCGTCCGCGCCGCTGCTGGCCAACAGATTTTCAGCCGGCACGCCCGTATCCGCCGCCAGCGCCGCGCGCAGGGCCGTGCTCTCCGGGTCGGGGTAGATGTGCGGCCAGGGCAGGTTCGCCAGCGCCTCGCGCACCTGCGGGCTGGGGCCGTACGGATTCTCGTTCGCGTCGAGCTTGACGATTTCGGCCGGGGTGCGCCCCAGCCGGGCCGAGAGCACGTCGAACGGCAAAATCGGCGTGTAGGCCTCCATCGCGGCGACGTCCGGGCGCAAGAGCGACTCGATGTTCATGCGGCGTCGATCCTGTGCTGCGCGGCGTTGGCGTGCGCGTCGAGTTGCTCGGCGCGCGCCAGGATCGCCGCCTGCGGGGCGATGCGCGCCGTCGTGGCCCCGTCGAGCGCGACGATGCTGGTCAGCCGCACGAAGTCCACCACGCTCAGCGGCGAGGCGAAGCGCGCGCTGCCGCCGGTGGGCATCACATGGCTCGGCCCGGCTACGTAGTCACCCAGCACCTCGAACGAGTGCTCGCCCAGGAACAGCCCGCCAGCGTGCTTGATGAGCGGGGCCCAGGCCCACGGATCGCGCACCGCCAGGCACAGGTGCTCGGGCGCGTACTCATCGGCCAGCGCCACGGCTTCGGCCAAATCTTTGGTCAGCACGATGCCCGAGTGGTTGTCAAACGTCTGCGTGATGATACCCGCCCGCGTCAGGCTCTCGATCTGCCGCGCCACCTCAGCCTGCACCGCGCGCGCCAGCGGCTCGCTCGGCGTCAGCAGGATGGCCGAGGCCAACACGTCGTGCTCGGCCTGCGCCAGCAGGTCGGCCGCCACCCAGGCCGGGTTGGCTTCGGCGTCGGCCACCACCACGGTCTCGGTTGGCCCGGCCAGCCCGTCTATGCCCACGATTCCGTAGACCTGCTTCTTCGCCAACGTCACATAAATATTGCCCGGCCCCACGATCTTGACCACCGGCCGGATGCTCTCCGTGCCGTAGGCCAGCGCCGCAATCGCCTGCGCCCCGCCGACGCGCACGATCTCGGTCGCGCCCGCGATCACCGCCGCCGCCAGGATGACGGGGTTGACGTACTCCGAGTCGGGAAAGTCCGGGTTGGGCGGCGTCGCCACGACGATCTCTTTCACGCCAGCCACGCGCGCCAGGGTCACCGTATGCAGCACGGTCGAGGGCAGCGGCGCGGTGCCGCCCGGCACGTAGCAACCCACGCGCGCCAGCGGCGTGACCATCTGCCCCAGCACGCCGCCCAACTCGGTCGTCACCCACGAGGTCAGCGGCTGGTGGCGATGAAACTGCTCCAACCGTTCGGCCGCCGCCCGCAGCGCCGCCAACACCTCCGGCGCGACCAGGGCCAGCGCTTTTTCTGGCGCTTTGACATGCCAGTCGTCCAGCGTCACGCGGTCGAAGCGCGCGGTGTACTCGCGTAGGGCCGCGTCGCCCCGCGTGCGCACCGCCGCCACGATCTCGGCCACTGGCTGCGTGTACTGCGCGTCCGAGTCAATCGGCTGGCGGCGTAGCAGGCTGCGATCACAAATCTTCATTCAGCCTCCGCGCGCGCTCCGGCTCTTCTTCAAAGATGTAGGTCACCGGCGAGACAATTACGCCGCTGCCGCCGACGGCCCGCAGCGCCTTCACGGCCGGGATCAGCCGGTCTTTATGAATGACGATGGTCACCGCATGCATGCCTTCACCTTCGCGCGTGTAAACCGGCGCAATGGTCGGCCCCTGCAAGCCGCCCAAGTCGGGCTGAGCAAACAGCGCGGCGGCAATGGCTTCGGGCGAAGCGCCGCGCATGTTGGCGATGACGACGTAGTTTTCCTGCCCGCGCAAATAGGCTTCCAAATATTCCAGCAGTTGGCGCGCCACCGCCAGCACTTCGGGCCGCGCCCGCAGCGCCGCGCGGTTGGCAAAAAAGACCGCCTGCGAGCGCAGGATGTAGCCATCCGCCACCACCCGCAGGCGGTTGTCGCGCAGCGTTTGGCCGGACGACACCAGGTCGGCAATCGCGTCGGCGTAGCCGATGACGGGCGCGACTTCGAGCGTGCCCTCAGCGGTGATGAGCTTGAAGTCAGCCAGCCCGTTGGCGCGCAGGAAGCGGCCCGTGAGGTTGGGATACTGCGTCGCCATGCGCAGCGGCTGCGGCAGCGTCTGGACGTAACCCGGCAGGTCGGCCAGCGCGTTCACCGGCCAGTCTTCCGGCACAGCGATGGCCAGCGCGCAGTGCCCGAAGCGCAGCGCCTCGTGTAGGATCATCACCTGGTTGTCGTCGCCGCGCCGTTCTTCCACCGCGTCGAGTCCGGCCAGCCCAAAGTCCACGCTTCCTTCGCGCACCGACACCACGATGTCACCCGGGCGCTGGAACATCACGGTCAGCTCAGGCAGCGCCGGCACGCGCGCGAAGTATTGGCGCGGGTTGGGCTTATCCACCCGCAGCCCGGCCGCCGCCAGAAATTCGAGCGCGGGTTGTTCCAGCCGCCCCTTAGAGGGCAGCGCCAAGCGAATGTCGGTGCGAGTCATGCGAAGCCTTTTCCTTTGCGAGTGCGACTACTCAAAAAAAAACCTCCGGTCAATGACCGGAGGTTGGGCAGGTGCGAGGCAAACGCCGCTATCCTGACTTCCGGTCGGGCTGAGAAGACAGGTGATGATGGTGGGCGCAGAACGACGAAACGGTGTTCATTGGTGGGCAGAATACCACAAACTAGAACGGCTGGCAATCACCAGCCTGGGTCGCCTCAAACGAATAAGCCCGCCTACCCCAATGCCTGCGCCAGGTCGGCAATCAGGTCGGCGGCGTCTTCAATGCCGAGCGAGAGGCGCACCAGGTTGTCCTTGATGCCGACCGCCAAGCGCTCCTCGGTCGAAAGCTCATAATATGACATCAGCGCCGGCTGCTCCACCAGCGTTTCCACGCCGCCCAGCGAGGCCGCGATCAGCGGGATGCGCAGCGCATCAATGAAGCGGCTGGTGTCGTCCAGGCTGCCGTTGATCTCAAAGCTCACCACGCCGCCGAAGCCCAGCATTTGGGCGCGGGCCGTGGCGTGGTCGGGGTGCGACGGCAGGCCCGGATACCACACGCGGCTCACGCGCGGGTGCGTGCTCAGAAACTCGGCCACCGCCTGCCCGTTCTCGTTCTGGCGCTGCACCCGCAGCCCCAGCGTCTTCAGGCCGCGCGTCAGCAGCGCCGCCGCGTGCGGGTCGCTCACGCCGCCCAGCACGCCCAGTGCCTGCCGCAGCGAGTCGATCAGCCCGGCCTGCCCCACCACCACGCCCGCCAGCAGGTCGTTATGGCCGCTCAAATACTTGGTGGCTGAGTGCACCACCAGGTCTACGCCAAAGTCGAGCGCATGCTGGTTGATGGGTGTGGCGAAGGTGCTGTCAATCAGCGTCTTCACGCCGTGGCGCTGGGCGATCTCCACCAGCCGCACCAGGTCGACGACGCGCAGGTAAGGGTTGGTGGGCGACTCAGAGACGATCAGGCGCGTGTTGGGTTGAATGGCGTTTTCGAGGGCGGTGAAGTCACCCATGGCGACAACCGTGGTCGTGATGCCCAGGCGCTTGAGGAAGGTCAGGCAGAATTGGCGGGTGCGGCGATAACAGTCGTCGCCGATGACGAGGTGCGCCCCGGCCGGCAGCATGGCCAGCAGCACCGAGGTGATGGCCGACATACCAGAGGCGAACAGGATTGCGCTGTCGCCGTGATCGAGCGCCGCCAGCCGCGCCTCGCAGTCGGCCACGGTGGGGTTGCCATAGCGGCCGTATTCCACGCGCGCGCCGGCCCCGCCCCACAGCCGCGCCTCTTGAAAGGCGCGCAGGTCGGCGGTGTTCTCAAAAGTGTAGGTGGCGGTCTGCACCACCGGCATGGTCAGCGAGTGAAAGGCGTTCGGCTGCTGCGTGCCGGCATGCACCGCCTCAGTGGACGGGCCGTGCGCCACGGGGGCCACGTCGGCCGGGCTGGGCGTAGTGGGTTGCAGCGAAGTCTCGGGTTCGGGCAAGTCGAGTGTCGACATGATCTCTCCTACAGCATCTTATCCAAGAGAGACCAGCCGGGGTCAGTGAAAAAAAAGACCCCTTCTGGATGAGAAGGGGTCGAGAAAGCAGATTCGGGCCCAACTCTCATCGTCCAGAAGTAGGTGACCCATGTCACCAATCTTGCTTGCCGGAATTGGCACCTTGCCGCTGGTCACGTAGACCCTACCGCAGGTTGTCGAGGCATCATCGGGCCGGTCCCTCCGCCTCTCTGGATAAGAGTATGCTATTTGGTTGTAAGGCAGACTTTATCACAGCCCGCGCGGCATTGTCAAGGCACTTTGCACAAATCGAGCATAGCGGCTAGGGCGCATTAGGCCCGATGGCCGACAAGTAGCCTTCGGCGGTGGCCGCATACAGCCACCCCGGCGCCAGCGCCCCACCCAACAGCGTGCCGCCCGGAAGCTCAAGGGCCCACACGGGCTCATCCTGGCCGGGCCGCAGCGCCAGGCAGCCGGCCTGCCCAAAGGACGAGCCGCACAGGTATGCGAATTTGTCCTCGTCTAGCCCAACCACCAAGCCCGACTGGAAGGGATGACGCACGAAGCCCGCCACCTGCCCATCGGGTTGCACGTACACAAAGCGCGCGTCCTGCTGCGGCGGCAGATAGGCGATCCAAAATGAGCCGTCGGGCAGCACCCCCGCGTCGGTGGCGGAGCCAAAGGCATAGTTGCCAAAGTTCCAGGTCAGAGTCTCGCCGACCTGCAGTACGCCCTTGTCGGTAGTCCAGTGGCTGAGTAGGTGGTCCACGCGCAGGTAGTCCTGCCCGTCGGCTCCAGTGATGAATTGGTCCGGCCGGCGGGTGGTCTCGTCAATCACCGGGCTGCCGTCGGGCGAGGCCAGGGCCGTGCCGCGCAGGTAGATGTAATAACCATCGGCCGTGAGCATCGGGGCCGCCGCCACCCGGCGCACGTAGGCGTTCTCGCGCCACAGGGGCTCGCCAAAAGACGTGGCGGCCTGGATCTGCCCGGCCACGGTGTAGTAGATCGTGCCATCCGCGCTGACGATGGGCGACCCGGTCGCCTCGCCCGGCGCGCTGGCCGCCATGTGCCACAGCAACCGGCCTTCGGGTGAGATGGCCGTCAGTCCAGCCCCCGCGCCAGCCACAAAAATCACGCCCCCCGGCCCAATGGCGGGCGTGCCCACCGGCGTTTCGACCAGCGGCGCTTGCCACAGGACTGCCCCGTTGTTGTCCAACGCAATCAGTCGCGAGTTGAGGGCATTGATGTAGATCGTGCCGTCGGCCGCCACCACCGGGCCGCCCGCGAAGCCGCCCTCGATGCTGAAAGTCCACGCGATGGCCGGGGTCTGCTGCGGGCCTTTGAAGTCAACCCAGCGCGTGCCGTAGGGGTCGCGCCGTTCGCTGGCCCAAATCTGGCCGCCCGGCACCTCCAGCACCGCCGTAGCGCCGGGGGCCGCCGCCAGGTTCGTGCGCCAATATTGGAAGCCATACCCGACCAGCACCACCAGCGCCGCCAGCACAATGGCGTTCTGCGCCCACTGCGCCGGGCGCGTGTCGAGCACTGGGCGCACGCGGTCTTCAACCACATCGCGCGCCCACTCGCGCACCAGCGTCACTTGCGTGCGCCGTCGGACGCGCTCCACGTTCAACTGTTGGCGCAGCCCGGCCCCCAGCAGGTTGAAGCCGAGGACCGTGATGAAGACCATGCTGCCGGCCATGAACATCTTGTACGGGCCGGTGAAGATGTCGTTCGAGACGGTCGAAAGCATCTGGCCCAGGTCGGGCAGGCCGGCGAAGCGCTGCGCCACCGTGTCTGAGATCATAGCCCACACGTCGTTGGTGAAGTAGCCCAGGAAGCCCAGCCCGGCCACGGTCAGAATCGTGCCGCTGACCTCGAACGCCAGCAGCACCCAGGCCATCGGCAGCACCTGCGGCAGCGCGTGCCTCCGCACCAGGTAGGCGTCGGACGCACCCAGCGCCCGCGCCGCCTCAACATAGGGCTGCCCGCGCACGCCGCGCGTTAGCTCGCGCACCACGCGCGCCGTCTCGGCCCAGCCTGTGAGCGACAGGCCAATGACAAACGCCCATAGCCCCTGCCCGCCATCCACGCCAATCACCGCCACGACCCCCAGCGCCACGATCAGCACCGGCGCGGTCAGCGCGGTCGAGATCAGCACATCGAGACTGCGCCCAAAGACCGACACCGACCAGCCCGCCGCCAGCCCGATCAGCAGGCCCGCCACCAGCCGCACGCCGGCCACCACGCCCACCAGCACCAGCGTCGGGCGCACGGCCCACAGCAGCAGGCTGTAGATGTCGCGGCCGCGCTCGTCGGTGCCCAGCGGAAAGCCGTCCACCGCGAAGGGCGCGAAGGGCGGCTGCTTCCACACTCCGTTGACGCGCAGAATGGCATTGGTCTTGAGCGGGTCAGCCGGCGCGATGCTTGGCCCGGCCACGGCGATGAAGACCACCAGCCCGACCAGTAGCGCGCCGAGCAAGAGCGGCCAGTTGAGGTGCAGCAAGGGCAGGCGCTGGCGGCGCGCCGCCGGTACGGCGCTGAGGGTTTTGACCATCAGGCGTCCCCCTCGCGTGGCCCCAAGCGCGGATCGATCAGTCGCACCAGCGCGGTGGCTACGGTGTCGCCCAGTAGGAACAGCAGCGCAAATACCACCAGCAGCCCGGCCAGCAGCGGCGCGTAGAGATACACTAACGGCCCAGCCGTCGCCACCGCCACGGCGGCGGTCTGCGGCCGCAGCAGCGTGCGCGCAAACTGCGCGCCCAGGCCCGGCCAGCCGAACAGCCACTCTACCAAGATCAGCTCGACAATGACGACCCGGAACGCGGTGCTGACCGACAGCACCACTGGCGCGACCACGTTCTTGAGCGCCGTACGCCAACGGACGCGCCGCCAACTATGGCCCAGGCTGCGCCCGGCCACCACGTATTGCTTGTTCAGCTCATCCGCCAGCACAGTCGCCGTCACCTGGCCGATTTGCATCAGCGGGCGCACGGCCAGCACCACTACCGGCAGCACCAGGTGAATGTCCCACCCGAAGCCGCGCAGCGGAAACGGCAGCTTGGC
This sequence comes from Anaerolineales bacterium, assembly GCA_038252885.1. Taxonomy (GTDB): domain Bacteria; phylum Chloroflexota; class Anaerolineae; order Anaerolineales; family UBA6663; genus JADZEK01. The sequence goes on from JBBRZY010000186.1 coordinate 7,232, forward strand.
CCCCGGCACGGTGAAGAGATAGAAGATGGAGGCCGTTAGCAGCAGCGCGCCGATGTAGAAGCTGGGCATTGACAGGCTGACGGCCGACAGCGGGATGAGCCACGGCGCAACGCCGATGGGGTTGGTGCGCACACTGGCCAGGCCGAGCAGCAGGCCGAAGACCACCGCCAGCACGAAGGCCAGCGCCACCAGGCCCAGGCTGGCTTGCGCGGTGCGCCACAGCACGGCCGGGATGGTCTCGATGTTGCCGCCCGGCAGCGTGCCCCAATCGCCTTGAAGACCGGCCTGCATATACGCCAGGTACTGCGGCCAGACCGTGGGCGGATCGCTGCTGATGGCGTGAAAGGGGTCTTGGGTGAGCTGAAACCAGCGGCCGGCTACGGCATAGCCGAAGCCCAGCAGGTGGACCAGCACGAGCACAAACGGGATGATGACAAGCCGCCGAACGATAAAGCGCAACATACGGGCTGATTGCTCCTGGCAGAGGGGTGGCCCTGACGCCTCCTTTTATACTACCAAGTCGGCCGGATTGTTCGATTGCGCCCGACCAGTCAGCCGCGCGACGACGACGCCAGTTTGCCAGACGCCGTCCCTTTGGGCGGGGTGTTCGGGGAGGCCGACAGCGCTGCAGCGCGCAGCCCGTTGGCGGGGGTTCGGATTGCCAGGGTCAGAGGCGGTCGTTCGGACAAGCCGACAGGTTGAAACTCCTCCGCGCTAAGGCAACTGCTGGGCCAGCCAGGCCTTCAGGTCGTTCATCCCGGCGGTGTTGAGTTTGTGGCCGATGTCGTATTCGTGGTAGCTCACGTCGGCCCCGGCCTGCGTCAGCAGCGTGTGCGCGGCGCGCCCCTGCTCAATGCTCACCGTCGCG
>JBBRZY010000187.1:0-8059 GCA_038252885.1 Anaerolineales bacterium
ACCGTATAGGGCCAGCGCTCGGCGTAGATGTCCATGACTTTGCGATTGATGTAGATGAACGAGGTGCCGAAGTCGAGCCGCACGGCGTTGCCGAGGAAGAGCAGGTATTGCTGATACAGGGGTTTGTCTAGCCCGTAGTGCGCATTCAGCACGTCTTTGACGTCTTGGGGCATGACTTTATCGCCAATGCGAAAGTCGAACGGGCCGCCGGGCACATTGTGCATCAGCACAAAGGTGACCATCGAAACGGCCACCAGCACGCCGGCAAGCCCCAATAGTCGTAGAGCGATGTATCGGCCCATCCAAACTCCTTTTGCAGAACAGCGGTCGGCGGCGGGCGGCCGGGTGGGGGGTGTTGGGCTTACACCGGGGACTGCCCCGGGCTGGCGGTGTGCTCCAGCCCGGGGCAGTCGGCTTACAGGTGCGCCGCGTCAGGCGGCGCCGGACTGGCGCTTACAGGGTGGCGCTGCGGTACTGATCCACCTGATTGTTAATGTACATCTGGAAACGGCTGACGTCCAGGTAGCGGTAGGCCACCTCACCGCGCTCGTTGGGCTTGATGCCCGCGATGTACGGCCACCAGACCTGGAAGATGTTCTGGGTGCACAGGAAGGCCGCGGCCGCATCGCTCACCAAGACCTCTTCCGCTTGCTGGAAGAGGCTAATGCGCTTGTCGATGTCGGGCTCGCTGCCGGCCTGGGTCACCAGGTCGTCGAATTCGGGGTTCACCCAGGCGTGCTGCAGCGCGCCGGTGACGCCGTCGCTCTTCCACAGCGAGGTCAGCAGGTTGGCCGGGTCCATGAAGTCGTACTCATAGAAGTTGTGGTAGATCTGCATCGTCTTGTCGACGCGCATCTGGCGGAAGACCGAGTTCTCGAACTGCACCAGGGTCACCGCGACGCCCAGGTTGGTTTCCCACTGCTCCTTGGCGAACTCCACGTACGGGTCCACGTTGCGGAAGCTGAGCGTCAGCGCCAACGGCTGGCCGGTGGCGGGGTCAATGCCGCCCTCGTAGCCCGCGCTCACCATCAGCGCCTGGGCCGCGGGCACATCGTAGGCCTGAATGCCCTGGATGTCGGGGTTGTAGGCCGGGAAGCCGGGGGTCAGCATCGAGAGGTTGGGGGTCTCGGTGCCCTTCAGGATTTGCTGGCACAGGATGTCGCGGTCGATCGACTTGGCCAGCGCCATGCGCAGGTCGTGGTTGTCGGTCGGGGCCTTGAGGGTGTCGAAGACCAAGAACTCCGGCTTCGGGTCGAGCCACCAGTGCAGCAGGGGGTTGTAGACCGGGTCGGCGCGCACCAGGGCCAGTTGGGCCGGGTCGAGATTGGCCATCATGTCAATCTCGTTGTTCTGCCAGGCGGCAAACCAGTTGGTGCCGTCGCCGATGATCTGCTTGACGTAGCCGATGCCGGCCTTGAACGGGCCGTTGTAGTACGGGTTCTGCTCCCAGATCAGGGTCTTGTTGTGATCCCAGGTGGTGAGCATGAACGGGCCAGAGAAGACGGCCCCTTCCATGGTGTCGGCCCAGTGCTCCGGGTTGGCTTCGGCCAGGTGCTTGGGGGCCGGCACGACGGCCTGGTAGGTCATCATGGCCGGGATGTGCGGGGCCGGGTTGACGCCGTGGATGCGCACGGTGCGCTCGTCAATCGCCTCGACGCCGACGCCTTCCATCGTGCCGGTGCCGGCGGCATAGTCCGACATGCCCTTGATGTCGGCATAGAAGTAGCTGAACGGGTTGGCCAGCGCCGGGTCAGCATAGTGCTGGAAGGTGAACACCCAGTCGGCGGCGGTGATCGGCGTGCCGTCGCTCCACTTGGCGTCTTGGCGGACGGTGAAGTCCCAGTACTCGGCGTTCGGGCCGCCGATGAACGACTCGGCGCCGGCCGGCACGATTTGCTGGTTCTCGTCCAGGCGCAGCAGCGGCTCGCCGCCCCAGCCCAGCACCGCGGTGGCGCTGAACAGGTCGCGGGCCACGTCCAGGTGCTTAGGCTCGGCTGCGCCGCCCTCAAAGAAGATCTGCTTGTCGAGCGGGGCGGCATCCGCCGGCAGCTCGCGCCCCTGCATGGTCATCAGGTTCGGCAGCGGGGTGGCGGTAACGTTTACCGGCACCTGCACCACCTGCGTCTCGTTCACGATCTGGGTCTGAACGGCGACTTGCGTCTCTTGCACAATCTGGGTGACGACTTGCGGCGCGCAAGCCCCCAAGACCGCCGCGCCGGCGGTTAAGCCGGCAAACCGGATAAATTCACGCCTCGAAATTTTCTTTGCAGCCATTTTTCCTCCTTGGATGGTGGCGAAGTCGCAGCGGATTATTCCGCTGATCATTCCAATTGGGCCGCGGCTGGGCGCGGTAGGTGGGGTAGGGCGCAGATGGGCGTCGGACCCGGACGGACAAAGCTCAGCGCCAGTGCAGGCGCTACCCCCCTACAACTCAGTCATGCCAATTCGGCCTCAGGTGATCGATGCGCTAAGCAAGGTGAGAGTCGAAGAAATTGTTGGGGATGGGTGGCCAAGCTGGTAGGCCGGGCCAAGTTGGGGGGGGCCGGCTGCTAGAGTGTCAGCGTATGATGCTGCTCGCCGGTCAGCCCCTTTATATCAAATGGACTAGGTTTGGGACGCTAAACTCGTTAAGGTTTGCATTTTTTTGCTACCTAAAAGTAGTATAGTATCAATTAACAATCTGTCAACTTTGCATCGGTCCCATTTGCTTTCGCTTCACAATTCTATGTTCGTTGTTTGAAACCCCGGCCCACTGCCCGGCCCGTCGGTGCGTGCCAACGGGCGCTTGGTGGTCATGGAACGAGTATAGTAATCTACGCGGGCGGCGCGCGAGAGGTTCACCGTGGTCGCCCGCCCCAACTGCCGCCTTAGCAAGGAGTCGTCTCGTGGACATCGCTGCGCTTGAGAAAGACCTGTTGGGCAATTTGTGGACTGCCCCCGACGTGTGGGATACCCTGGCCTACTTGTGCGACGCCGGCAACGGGCGCTTCGCCGGCACCGCCGATGAACGCCGCGCCCGCGACTATTTGCTCGACCGGCTGCGCGCTTACGGCCTCGACCGGGTGGCCGACGAGCCGTTTGAAATGCGCGGCTGGACGCGGGGCGAAGCGCGCTTGACGATCCTGGCCGCCGAGCAATCGATTGACTTGCCCTGCATCGCGCTACCCGGTGCGCCCGGCTGCGACCTGGAAGCCGAAGTGGTCGATGTGCAGAAAGGCGGCGCCGAAGACTTCGCTCGCCTGGGTGCGGCCGTGGCCGGCAAGATCGTCTTCAACAGCGCCGACGGCACCTCGCGGGCCGAGCTGTACCGGGGCGCGAGCGAGGCCGGGGCCGCCGCTTTTGTGTTCAGCGGTTCGCAGCCCGGCATGTTGGTGCCCACCGGCAGCGTGGGCAAAGACCTGCCCGCCATCGGCCTGGCGCACGAGGCCATTGCGCGCCTCAAGCGCCACCTGGCCGTCGGCCCGGTGCGGGTGAAGCTGACGCTCACCTGCCGGGTGCATCCGGTGACGGCGCACAATGTGGTGGCCGAAATCCCCGGCACCGACCCGAGCCAAGGCTGGATCATCGTCGGCGCGCACTACGACGGCCACGACATCTCGCAAGCGGCGCACGACAACGGTGTCAGCACGGCGGTGCTGGTGGAGGCCGCTCGGCTGCTGTCGCCGCTGCGCGCGCACTTTCAGGCCGGCCTGCGCTTCGTGCTGTTCTCGGGCGAAGAGCTGGGCCTGTTCGGTTCGTATGCCTACGCCGCCGCCCACGCCAGCGAGTTTGACCACGTGCGCGCCGTCGTCAACGCCGACGTGCTGGGCATGGCCATGCCGGTGGTGCTGCAAACCCAGGCCAGCCCCGGGTTGGCCGACTACCTGCGCGCGCTGCCGCTCAAGCACATCGACGCGGTGCTGAACGACGACCCCAAAGCCTTCATCATGAACTCCGACCACTTCCCGTTCTCGCTGGCCGGTCTGCAGAGCGTGTGGGCGGTGACCTCGTCCGCCGCGCCCGGAACGGGCTTGGTGCACTACTCGGCCGACACGCTCGACAAGATCGACCCGCGCATTCTGCGCCAGTCGGCCGCTACGGTCACGCGCCTGCTGCTGCGCATGGCCGTGGCGCCCGAGGGCTTGCCGCGTGTGCGCCAAACGCCGGCTGAGGTCGAGGCGCTGGTCAAGGCGGCCGGCTTCGAGAACTACCTGCGCTGGAACGGGCGCTGGCCCTTCTAGGGCGGACGCGGTTAGCCCACCCCGCCGGCGGGCGGCGTCTCTAGGGGGGCCTTGGCCGGCGGCTGGCGCTGCCAACTGCGCTCGCGCAGGTCTTCTTCTTCTAGGCCGCGCAGGCGCGCTTCCATGATGCCGGTGCGGCCCAGGTAGCCTTCCAGGTGCTGCGGGTCGGCCCGGCTGACCACCGGCAGGCGGCCCACGTTGTTGCGCAGCATCTTGCTGACGGCCAGTTGCAGTGACTCGTCGGGGTAGGTGACGATCAAATCACGACCGCCGGCTTGCAGCACGGTCAGGTCGCCGGCCGGCGACTGCTCCAGCGCGCGCAGCACATCGCCGCGGGTGATGATGCCGGCCAGGCGGCCACGCTCGTCGAGGATGGGCGTGCCCTGGCGGCGGGCCAACACCGCGTCGCCCTGGGCAATTCGGTCGGCCAGCTCACTCACCAGCATGGCGGCCGGCACGGTGGCCGGGTTGTGGTCCATCACCTCGCCCACCAGCCGCGCCTGAATCGGGTCTACGCTGTACTCGTAGGCGATGTGATAGCCGCGCCGGGCGACCTTCTCGGTCAGGATCGAGCGGCGCATATACAGCGCCGTGACGGCCACCGCCACCATGCTGCCCACGAGCAGCAGCGGCAGGGTGTTGAGGTCGTGCGTCAGCTCCAGCGCGAAGACGATGGCGGTGAACGGGGCGCGCATGGTGCCGCTCATCATGGCCGCCATGCCGATCAGCGCCCACAGGCCGGCGTCGCCGACCGGGATGAACCGCGCTTCAATCGCCCCCAGCGTGCCGCCGATGATTAGCAGCGGGGCGAGCACGCCGCCGGAGGTGCCTGAGCCCAGCGCGATGGCCCACACAAAGGCCTTGATCAGCAGCAGCCCGATTAGCGCGCCGCCGAGCAACTCGCCGCGCAGCAGGCCGTGGATCAAATCGTAGCCCACGCCCAGCACGCGCGGGTCGAGCAGCCCGCCCAGGCCCACCGCTAATCCGCCGATGGCCGGCCACCACATCCAGTGGACGGGCAGCTTGTGGAACAAGTCTTCAAAGCCATACACCAACTGGCTGGCCAGCCCCGCGCCGACACCGGCCAGCAGACCCACGCCCGCCGCCCAGCCCAGCCCGTCTAGCCCCAGCGCGGCGTGCGGTGTGACCGCGAACATGGGGCCGCCGCCCAGCAGTGGCACCCGCAGCGCACTAGCCACCGCCGCTGCCACCGCCACCGGGATGAAGCTGCGCGGCTTCCATTCGAACAGCAGCAGTTCCACCGCCAGCAGCACGGCCGCCACCGGCGCGTTGAAGATTGCCGCCATGCCGGCCGCCGCGCCCGCCGACAGCAAGATGCGGCGCTCGATAGAAGTGAAGTGAAACAATTGCGCGAACAGCGAGCCTAGCGCGCCGCCGGTCATGATGATCGGGCCTTCCGCGCCGAACGGCCCGCCCGTGCCGATGGAGATGGCCGATGACAGCGGCTTGAGCACCGCCACCTTGGGCGACATGCGGCTGCGCCCGATCAGGATGGCCTCCAGCGCCTCGGGGATGCCGTGCCCCCGAATCTTCTCCGAACCGTAGCGCGCCATCAGCCCGATGAGCAGGCCGCCGATGGCCGGGATAAAGACCGCCACCCAGCCCAGGTGGCTCTCGGCCGGCGTCACCTCCACGACCGACAGACGCTGGAAGTAGGCCAGGTTGGTGATCAGGCGGATGAGCCAGACCAAGACGCCCGCCACGCCGGCGCTGACCGCCCCGACCACCAGCGCCAGCGCAGAAAGTTTGAGCACCCTGCTATCGGTGGTGAAATCGCCTAAGTGACCCTGTGTGCTGCTGCTTGCCATGAGTGCTATGCTCCTAAATCCAATGCGGGCACCGCGCAAAGATCGGACGGCGCTCAAACGCAGCGCCGTCCGCCCAGTGCCACCAGAATTATATATCGTGATACGATATAAATCAACGCGCCCGGCGACACGCGCCGCGGCCGAGGAGTAGGGCGCATGCCGATCTCACCATCCGAGTTAGAAGCCCTGGCGACCTTTCGCTACGCGCTGCGGCAGTTCCTGCACTTCAGCGACGAGGCGGCGCGGGCGGTGGGGCTGACCGCCCAGCAGCATCAGGCGCTGCTCAGCATCCAGGGTTTTCCCGGCCGTGACCAGGTGACCATCAGCGAGTTGGCCGAGCGGCTGCAAATTCGCCACCACAGCGCGGTGGGGCTGGTCAACCGGCTAGTCGCCCTCCAGTTGCTCAAGCGCGCGGCCGGGGAGACCGACCGCCGCCAGGTCTATGTGCATCTGACCGCCAAAGGCAAAACTCTGCTGGATAAGCTTAGCCGGGCGCACCACGAGGAACTCAAGCGGCTCGGCCCGCAGTTGGTCAAGCTCTTTAGCCAACTCGGCGTGTAAGGCGGCCACCCTCACCCGCTTAAAAACCCTAACCAAACTGCTACTTCGAAGACGGTGATTGCGACTCTCCCCTGTCACTTGGGCACCCCTTCCTTTTTAGGGAAGGGGCCGGGGGTGAGGTCTGGCCTGCCTCCTCAGCTAGAAAACGAAAGACCCCCTGGCATATGCCAGGGGGTCTTCGATCTCAAGCCAACTGGCCGCGCCGCCGGATGCGGGCCGAGCGCTTAGCCCGCCTTGCGCTTGATCACCTTCACATGCTCTTCGGCTTTCTTCACCGCGGCATCCACCGTTTGGACAATCTTCTTGGCCTTCAACACGTGGCCTTCCGCCTTGACGAACACCTTACTGTTCGCCTTAAGCTCCTTGGGATTAAACGCTTTCTTCCCCGTCGACAGCACCGTTTCCATCGTCTTCACCTGGTTGCGATAATTTTTTCCAGTCGCCTGCATATCACCCAGGCGTGACACGGACACGCTCGCCTCCAGCTTAGAGACCTTGGCTTGGTTGGCGATCTCCGCCAGGCCCTCGACGCGCGCGAGAAAATTTTCTTCTTGGTAGGGCGCCTTGGTGCTGTTGATAATGCCCTGGTTGAGCATATCAGCCACTTTCTTCTCCAGCTTCAGCGCGGCCGCCTCGGCCACCTTGGATTTTCGATCACCGCCGGCCGCCAGTTTCTTGCTCAGTGACCGATAGGCCTTGGCCTGCACCGTCAGTTGCAGCAGCTTTTCCACCTTGGCGGTCACCAGCTTGCCGCGCGTCATCAGGTCCACCCGCCACTCCGCCAGGTCCTTCGCGCCGATCTCGGCCGGCACCTTGGGCAAGGCGCTGCGGTAACTAAACCAGGCCTTGCCGTAGTCCAGGTCGGCGGCCTGGGCGGCTTTGGCCATGCTCTCCAGGCTGTTGGCGGCGTGGGCCGTGGTTTCCACCGCGGCCTTCAGGTTTTCACTGTCTGGCGTTGACTCGTAGCCATCCACCGCCTTCTTGGCCGAGGCCGCCACGCCTTTGGCCTGGTTGAGCAAGCCCTGGACGTAGCGACCGTGCCGCGCGAAGTTTTCTTCCACCAGCTCCATCACTTCGCGCACTTCCAGCTTCACCGCCCGGATCGCATTCTTGAGTTCTTGACTTTCTTGCTGTGGCACCGGGCGCTGCCAGCCCCCCTGGTTGGGGTTAACCATCTGGCGGACGTTTTCAAAAGCGCGCTTCTGCTCGTCATATTCTTCAAGCAGCCGGTTTAGCTTGTCTTTGGTAACGCTGGCGAAACGTGGAACTTCAGTGGCTTGCGGGCGTTCGATTTCCATGGAGACCTCCAAATGTCTCTTGCAGTTCGCAATCGTTAGGATGAGTGGGCCGGATTATATCGAAAATTCTCGCCGGCGCTACAGCGAACAATTGGCCCGCCTCAACCGCCAGTTGCTCCCCGCGCGCGTCCAGGTTATCCTTGCGCCATGA
>JBBRZY010000188.1:0-8021 GCA_038252885.1 Anaerolineales bacterium
CAGTCCAGGTAGTGGCGGTTAACGACTTGTTTGACACGGCCACCAACGCCCACCTCTTCAAGTACGACTCGACCTATGGGCCATATAACGGCAAAGTCGAAGTGCAGGACGGCAATTTGGTGGTGGATGATGAGGTCATCAAGATCACGGCCGAGCGCGAGCCGGCCAACATCAAATGGGCCGACATGGGCGTCGATATTGTGATTGAGGCCACCGGCTTCTTCACCGACGCCACCAAGGCCAAGGCCCACCGTGACTCGGGCGGCGCCAAAAAGGTCGTCATCTCGGCCCCGGCCAAGAACGAAGACCTCACCGTTGTCTTGGGCGTCAACTGGGACAAGTACGACGCCAGCCAGCATCACGTCATTTCGAATGCCTCCTGCACCACCAATGGCCTGGCCCCCGTCGCCAAGGTGCTTAACGACAAGTTCGGCATCCAGCGCGGCATTCTGACCACCGTCCACTCGTACACCAACAGCCAGAAGCTGCAAGATGTGGGTGCGAAAGACCTGCGCGACGCCCGCGCCGCCGCCCAGAACATCGTGCCGTCCGAGACCGGCGCGGCCAAGGCCGTCGGACTGGTCATCCCCGAGTTGAAGGGCAAGTTTGGCGGCATGTCGTTCCGCGTGCCCACGCCCACCGTCTCGGTGGTAGACTTCACGGCCGTGCTCGACCAGGAAGCCAGCAAAGAAGCCATCCGCGCGGCCATGCTCGAATACGCCGCCGGTTCCATGCAGGGCATTCTTCAGGTCACCGACGAGGCGCTGGTCTCAATGGATTTGAAGGGCAGCCACTACTCCTCGATCTTCAGCGCGATGGATACGATCGTGATCGGCAACTTGGTCAAGGTCATCGCCTGGTATGACAATGAGTGGGGCTATGCCTGCCGCGTGGCCGACCTGGTGGCCAAGATGGGCGAACAGCTCTAGCGCGCATGAACAAGAAAACCATTCGCGATATTGACCCCAAACACCGCCGGCTGCTCGTGCGGGTGGATTTCAACGTGCCTCTCAAAGATGGCCAGGTGGTCGACGACACCCGCATCCGCGCGGCGCTGCCTACCATCCAATACCTGCTCGACAAGGGCGGGGAAGTCGTGCTGTGCTCGCACCTGGGCCGGCCCAAGGGCGGGCCTGATGCTAAGTTCTCGCTCAAGCCGGCCGCTGAGCGCCTCAGCCAGCTGCTGGGCAAGCCCGTGCCGCTCATCGCGGACTGCGTCGGCCCGGTGGCCGAGAACGCCGCCGCCGAGATGCTGCCCGGCCAGGTCATCCTGCTGGAGAACGTGCGCTTCCATCCTGAGGAAGAGCAGAACGATCCGGCCTTTGCCCAGCGGCTGTCGGTATTGGCCGACCTCTACGTCAACGATGCCTTTGGCTCGGCCCACCGCGCGCACGCCTCGACTGAGGGCGTGGCTCATCTGTTGCCCGGCCTGGCCGGCTTCCTGATGGAAAAAGAGATCGAGTACTTGAGCCAGGCGGTGGACAACCCGGTCCATCCCTACGTCGCCATCCTGGGTGGGGCCAAGATCTCCGACAAGATTGGCGTGATCGAGAACCTGCTCGGCAAAGCCGACCGCGTGCTCATCGGCGGCGGCATGGCCAACACCTTCCTCAAGGCCCAAGGCCTCGAAGTGGCCGATAGCCTGGTGGAAGATGCCAGCCTCGACACCGCCCGCGCGCTGCTGGCCAAATCCGGTGACAAGCTGGTGCTGCCGGTCGACCTGGCGCTGGGCGATAAGTTCGACGCCGCGGCCAACAAGCAAGTGGTCGACGCGGCCGGCGGCGTGCCGGCCGGCTGGCGCATCCTCGACATCGGCCCCAAGACCGTGGCGGCCTTTGGCGCGGCGCTCAAGGGTGCCAAGCTGGTGGTCTGGAACGGCCCGATGGGCGTCTTTGAGTTCCCGGCCTTCGCCCAGGGCACCAACGCCGTGGCCCAGCTGGTGGCCGACTGTGGGGCCACCACCATCATCGGCGGCGGCGAGTCCGTGGCCGCCGTGGAGCAGGCCGGCCTGACCGACAAGATGAGCCACATTTCCACTGGCGGCGGCGCTAGCTTGGAGATGCTCGAGGGCCAAACGCTGCCCGGTGTGGCGGCGCTGCAAGACAAGTAGGTCCGTTCATGCCCAAAATCCCGCCGGGGCCAGGGTCAGGGCCGGCCTCGGCGGGTGCGTTTGAGATTATTCCTCCAACGCGTTTTCGAGTAGCATAGACGCATACCTTCACACATAGGCGGGAGCTCGGTGACGCTTAACGTTGGCGATACCCTAGGCGCATACCGATTAGTGGCATTCCTTGGCGAGGGCACGCTGGCCCTGGTCTACAAGGCGTATCACGCCGCGCTTGACCGCCACGTGGCGCTCAAGGTGCTCAAGCCCAACTACCAGAACGACCCCTCGGTCCGCATGCGCTTCCAGCAGGAGGCGCAGCAGTCGGCGCACCTGCATCACCCCAACATCCTGCCGGTCTACGACTTTGTCTCCTCCGGCGAGCGCCTGTACCTGGCGATGCGCTATGTCGACGGTGAGACGTTGCGCATGCGCCTGGAGCGGGGTGCGCTGACACTCCCCGACGCGGCCCGCCTGTTGGGCGGCGTGGGCGCGGGCCTCCAGCACGCGCACGAGCGCGGCCTGCTGCACGGTGACCTTAAGCCCTCCAACATCTTGTTGTCGTCCGACAGCAACGTCTACCTGGCCGACTTCGGCATCGTGCGCGTTGTCACCGGCGACCTATCGCGCGGCACGCCCGACTACGTCAGCCCCGAGCAGGCGCGCGCCGGCGATGAGGTCAATGTCAAGGCCGACCAATATGCGCTGGGCGTGGTGCTGTTCGAGGCGTTGACGGGGGTGCTGCCCTTCCGCGCCAACGATGCCCACGGCGTGGTGCTGCACCATCTGATGACGCTCCCGCCCCGGCCCAGCGCCATCAATAGCAGCCTCTCGCAAGGGGTAGAGGATGTGATCCTGACCGCGCTAGCCAAGGCCCCGCGCGACCGCTACGCCGACGTGGCCGAGATGGTGGGCGCGTTTCAGAAGGCCGCCGCGCCACCCCGCCCGCCGACCGCGCCGCTCAAGATGCCCAAGGGCACCCAGTGGATGCCCGACACGGCCGATCTGCGGCCCACCGGCCACGCCGAGGGCGCCGACATCTCCATCATGCTGACTGCGCCGGGCGGGCAGGTGCTGCGGCTGGCGGGCAAAGACAACTACGTCCTCGGCCGCTCGGAGCCAACTCGCCCCTATGAACCGGATGTCGACTTGGCCGAATTGCGGGGAATGGACATGGGCGTGTCGCGCAAACATGGCCGCCTGCACTTCGAGCGCGGCCGGCTGCACTACACCGACCTTAAGAGCACCAACGGCAGCCGCATCAATGGCGCGCTGCTCTACGCGGAAATTCCGGTCATGCTCGAGGACGGCGATGAGTTGTGCCTGGGCAAGTTGGTCTTCCGCGTCTATTTCGGCGTATAGCGCTCGCCAGTTTACAACTCACCCTTCACTGGCGCTTCGCTTCGGCGGAGCGCCGCTTGCGTAAGGAGCACACATGCGAATTCCCGTTGTGGCGGCCAATTGGAAGATGAACAAGACGGTGGCCGAGGCCGCCGATCTAGCCAGCGCGCTGTTGGCGCAGATTGCCCCCTACGGCAATGTGGAGCGCGTGATCTGCCCGCCCTTCGTGGCGCTGACCACCGTGGCCCCGCTGCTGGCCGGCACCGGCGTGGGCCTCGGCGCGCAAAACATGCATTGGGAGAAGGCCGGGCCCTATACCGGCGAGATTTCGGCCACCATGCTGGCCGGGCTATGCCAGTACGTCATCCTCGGCCACTCTGAGCGGCGGCAATTCTTTGGTGAGACCGACGCGAGCGTCAACAAAAAGGTGGTGGCGGCGCTGGCCGCCGGCCTGACGCCGATTGTGTGCGTCGGTGAGAACCTGGCCGAGAATGAAGCCGGGCAGACAGCCGCTGTCGTGGTGCGCCAGACCACCGCCGCTTACGCCGGCCTGTCACCCGACGACGCCCAGCGCACCATCCTGGCCTACGAGCCAGTGTGGGCCATCGGCACCGGCCTGGCCGCCACGCCCGCCGGCGCCAACGCCGTCATCGGCCTGCACCTGCGCGGCGCGCTGGCCGACTTGTACAGCGCCACCGTGGCCGACGCGCTGCGCATTCAATACGGCGGCTCGGTCACCGCCGCCAACGCCGTCGACCTGATGACCCAGCCCGACATCGACGGCGCGCTCGTCGGCGGCGCGAGCCTCAAGCCCGCCGACTTTGCCGCCATTGTCGCGGCGGCGGCGGGGGCGTAGGCTGGCCGCTTGGCCCAGCGGCTAGGGCGGGCCGCCCACTTTCCCGCATGCTCACCAACTGGTTCTGGCTCGTCCTCGCGCTGCTGCCGCTGCTCTTCCTCGAGCGCTGGATTCACCGTCACCTGCAAGGCTTCTGGCTGCTGGTGCTGCGCGATGCCGACCTGGCGCTGATGCTCTACTCACTGCTGATGTTGCCCGGCGTCCTGCTGCACGAGGCCAGCCATTGGATCACGGCCACGCTGCTGGGGGTGCGCACCGGCCGCTTCTCGCTTGTGCCCGCCCGCCTGCCCGACGGCACGCTGCGGCTGGGCTACGTCGAAACCGAGCGCACCGACTTCTTGCGTGAGTCGCTCATCGGCGCTGCGCCGCTGGTGTTTGGGGCCGCAGCGATCATCTTTGTGGGTTACGCGCGGCTGGGGGTCGGGCCAATCGGCGCGGCGCTGGCGCGTGGTGACTTGCTGGGGGTCGGGCCGGCCTTACGCCTAATGATCGGCCTGCCGGACTTCTGGCTGTGGCTCTACCTGATCTTTACGATCTCCAACTCAATGCTGCCCTCTGCCTCCGACCGGCGCGGCTGGTGGCGGCTGCTGGTAGTGCTGGGCGTGGTCACCGCCGCGCTGTTCGCCTTCGGCCTCGGGCCGGCGCTGGTCAGCACCCTCGGCGGCCCGCTGGACGCCGCCATCCGCGCGCTGGCCGGGGCCTTCACCCTCACGGTCGGCCTCGACCTGTGCCTGGTGCCCGTCATCAGTCTGGCCGAGTGGGGTCTCGCGCGCCTGACCGGGCTAGAAGTAAAGTACGACTGAGCGTCACTTGCCGGCGGGCCGCTGCCGGCTGAGCACCCACAGCAGGCCCACCACCACCAGTCCGCACGCACCCACCGCGATTAGCTTGTAGAGCGGGGCCGAGATCACCAACGCCAGCGTGCCGAAGATGGCGCAAAACACCCAATAGCCAATCACAATCTGCGGCTGCGATAGGCCCAGGTCCATCAGCCGGTAGTGCAGGTGTCCGCGGTCGCCTTGCGTCGGCGACTGGCCGCGCCGCAAACGGTCGACCACCTGAAAGGCCGTGTCGGCAATTGGAATCGCCATGACCAGCAGCGCCGTGGCCACCCGGGCTGGGGCCAAAATGGCGAGCGTGGCCAGGGCGTAGCCCAGCGTCATGGCTCCGGCCGACCCCAGGAACACGCGGGCGGGGAAGATGTTGAAAGCCAGGAACCCCAAGCAAGCCGCGCCCAATGCCACGGCCATCAACGCGATGTCGGTTTGGCCCAGGCTGTAAGAGTGCAGCGCAAACAACACTGCCGCGATCAAGCCGACGCCCGCCGCCAGGCCATCGAGCCCGTCGAGAAAATTGACGGTGTTCATCATGCCGACTACCCACGCCATCGTAAGCGGGTAAGTGATCAGCCAGCGCAGCGTTTCGAAGTTTTGCAAGCCGAACAGGGGCAGCGTGACTTGCTCAATGAACACGGTCGTGGCGATGGCGACGACTGCGCCCAAGAACTGGGCCAAGAACTGAGGGCCAGACTTGAACTCAAACTTGTCGTCTGCCAGCCCGAAGAGGAAGACCAGCCCGGTGCCAAGTAGCACGCCCGCGAACGGCAGCCGGTGCTCGGGCTGCACTGGCCCGAAGAAGTACAGGCCCGTCGCCGCCCCGAAGAACGCCACAAATAGCCCCACGCCGCCGATGCGTGGCACCAGCCCCTTATGCGTGCGCCGCCCGCCCGGCACATCTTGCAAGCCCAGCCGCCGCCCCAGCCGCCCGGCCAGCGGCGTGGCGATCAGGGCCAGCGCCAACGCCACCCCCGCCGTAACCAACAGTTGCCCCATGGGCGTCATGCGCAGTCGCCCAGGCTAACCAGTGCCAAATTGGCGGTCGCCGGCGTCGCCCAACCCTGGCACGATGTAGCCGACTTCGTTCAGGTGGCTGTCGATCGCGCCGACGTGGATCGCCACATCCGGGTGTTCGGCCTGCAGGCGCGCGATGCCTTCCGGCGCGGCCAGCAGTCCGATGTACTTGATGTGCGTGACGCCCCAGCCTTTGAGCAGGGTGCAGGTCGCTGCCGCCGAGCCGCCGGTTGCCAGCATCGGGTCAAGCATCAGGCAGACCTGCACGCGCGGCGCCACCGGCTTGCTGGCGTAGTACTGCATCGGCTGGAGCGTGCGCTCGTCGCGCTTAAGGCCGATATGCCAGACTTCGGCCCCCGGCATCATCTCCCAAATGCCCTCCACCATGCCCAGCCCGGCCCGCAGCACCGGCACCAGCCCAATGCCCATCTTCAACTCGCGGCCCCCAGTTTCGCCCATCGGCGTCGTCACCGTGATCGGGTCGGTCGCCAGGTCGGTCGTCGCCTCGTAGCACAGCAGAATGGCGATCTCGCGCACCAACTCGCGGAACTTCTTGGGCTTGGTGTCCACGCTGCGCAGCAGGCTGAGCTTGTGGGCGACCAAGGGATGCTTGGAAGGAAAGACGTTCGACGGCATGTGGGTCTCCTGATTGGTCAAGCCGCGATTGTAACGAGAAGGAGAGAAAAAAGAAAGACACAGAGAAAAAAGGTAGGCCAATCGCCTGTTTCACAACTGAGGCCGCAGTCCACACCGCTCCGACCTCTGACTCCACTGACTTCTGACCTCCGGCTAAGCACAAATATTCGGTATAATCGTTCGCATGACCGATGGCCCCGACCGCCTCATTTCGCCGCAGCGCAAGCCGGATGACCCGATCGACTACGCCCTGCGCCCCAAGCTGCTCAGCGACCTGATCGGCCAGGACCGCGTTAAGGACAACTTAAAAATTCTCGTTGACGCAGCCCGCAAGCGTGGCGAGGCAATGGACCATGTGCTCTTTTACGGCCCGCCGGGGCTGGGCAAGACCACCTTGGCGCATGTGCTCGCCAACGAGATGGGCGTCAATATCAAGGTCACGGCCGGCCCCGTGATCGAGCGCGCCGGCGACCTGGCCGCCATCCTCACCAACCTGCGCGCCAGCGACATCCTGTTCATAGACGAAGTCCACCGACTGGGCCGCACCGTCGAAGAAGTGCTCTACCCGGCCATGGAAGACTACGCGCTCGACATCGTCATCGGCAAGGGGCCGAGCGCCCGCAACATCCGCCTCAAGTTGCCGCGCTTCACCGTCATCGGCGCGACGACCCGGCTGGCCCTGCTCACCGCGCCGCTGCGGGCCCGCTTTGGGGCCGTCTACCGGCTAGACTTCTACGATCAGGTGGCGATGGAAGCCATCGTGCGCCGCGCCGCCGGCATGTTGGCCGTCGACGCTGAGGAGGCCGGGGTGCGCGAGATCGCCCGCCGCGCCCGCGGCACCCCGCGCGTGGCCTTGCGGCTGCTCAAGCGCGTGCGCGACTATGCCCAGGTGCGCGCCGAGGGCCGCATCACCGAGGCCGTAGCGCGCGCCGGCCTCGACCTGATGGAAGTGGACGAGCTCGGCCTCGACAACCTCGACCGCCAGGTGCTGCGTGCCATCATCGAAAAGTACAACGGTGGCCCGGTTGGGCTGGAGACCATCGCCGCCTCGATCAGCGAAGAGTCAGACACGATCATGGACGTAGTCGAGCCGTATCTGCTCCAGCGCGGATTCCTCGACCGCACCCCGCGCGGCCGGGTCGTCACCCGAACCGGCTACGAGCACATGGGTGTGCCGTTCCAGGGCAGCGAACAAGGGCGCTTGCCGCTTGCGCCGTAACCCATGCCGGACGTC
>JBBRZY010000189.1:0-8006 GCA_038252885.1 Anaerolineales bacterium
ATCCCGGCCACGCTGCGGCAGGAGCCGGTGTGGGAGCGCAAGGAGAAGCGCAGCATCTCGGAAGAGGCGCTGATCGAGTTCTACAAGCGCATGCGCCCGGGCGACCCGCCCACGCTCGATAACGCCCGCGTTTACCTGGAGCAGCAGCTCTTTGACCAGCGCCGGTACGACCTGGAGCGGGTGGGGCGCTACAAGCTCAACCAGAAGCTCGAGCTGACCGAGATCATCCCGCTGACGCACCGCACGGTGACTAAGCACGACATCATCGCGCTGATCAAGCGGATGATCAACATCAACAACAGCGTCAACGCCAAGGACGATATTGACCACCTGGGCAACCGGCGCGTCAAGACCGTGGGCGAGTTGATCCAGAACAAGCTCCGCATCGGCATCCGCCGGGCCGAGCGCGTGATCCGCGAGCGCATGTCGATCCGCGACCAAGACAACGTGACGCCGCTGACCCTGATCAACATCCGGCCGGTGGTGGCGGCGATCCGTGAGTTCTTTGGCTCGAGCCAGCTCTCGCAGTTCATGGAGCAGACCAACCCGCTGGCCGAACTGACCCACAAGCGCACGCTGTCGGCGCTGGGGCCGGGCGGCCTGCGCCGCGAGCGCGCCGGCTTCGACGTGCGCGACGTGCACTACTCGCACTATGGCCGCATTTGCCCGATTGAAACGCCGGAAGGCCCGAACATCGGCCTGATCGGCCGGTTGGCGACGTACGGTAAGGTGAACCAGTTTGGCTTTATCGAGACGCCCTACCGCAAGGTCTACCGGGCGCTGAAACCCGACGATAAGCGGCTTTTGGGGCGCAAACTGCGCGAAGACATCCTGGACCCCAAGAACGGCGCCAAGTTGGCGGCCGAGGGCGAAGAAGTCACCAAGGAACTGTTGAAGAAGGTGGCCAAGCTCGACCTGCTGGATGTGCCGGTCATCCCGTTCGTGTCGGAGGAGATCTACTACCTCTCGGCCGACGCCGAAGACCGCTACACCATCGCGCAGGCCACCACGCCCCTGAACGACGCTAAAGAATTCGTGCGCGTCCGGCCGTCGTGCCGGCACGCTTCGAAGTTCCTGTTCGCTACCCACGACATGATTGACTACATGGACGTGGCTCCGCGCCAGATCGTGGGCATCAGCGCCGCGCTGATCCCGTTCTTGGAGCACGACGACGCCAACCGCGCCCTGATGGGCTCGAACATGCAACGCCAGGCCGTGCCGCTA
Organism: Anaerolineales bacterium; assembly: GCA_038252885.1. GTDB lineage: Bacteria > Chloroflexota > Anaerolineae > Anaerolineales > UBA6663 > JADZEK01. Next base: position 1,225 of record JBBRZY010000189.1, read on the forward strand.
CTGAAGCCGGATGTGCCGATCGTGTCGACCGGCATGGAAATGCAGGCCGCGCGCGACTCGGGCCAGGTGGTGGTGTGCGTCGAAGACGGCGAAGTGGTGTCGGTGACCGGCAAGGAAATCGTGGTGCAGACCGGCACCAAGCGCCGCCCCTACCGGCTGCGCAAGTACAACCGCTCGAACCAGAGCACCTGCATTGACCAACGCCCGGCCGTGGTGAAGGGCCAGCGCGTGAAGAAGGGCGAGGTGATTGCTGACTCGTCTTCGACCGACCACGGTGAGTTGGCCCTGGGCCACAACGTGCTGGTGGCCTTCATGTCTTGGGAAGGCGGCAACTACGAAGACGCCATCCTGATCTCTGAGCGGCTGGTGCGCGAAGACAAGTTCACCTCGATCCACATCGAGACGTATGAGGTCGAAGCGCGCGATACCAAGCTCGGGCCGGAAGAAATCACTTACGACATCCCGAACGTGGGCGAAGACGCTCTGAAGGACCTGGATGAGTACGGCATCATCCGGGTAGGGGCGGAAGTCGGCCCGAACGACATCCTGGTGGGCAAGATCACGCCCAAGGGTGAGAAGGAACTGACGCCCGAAGAGAAGCTGCTGCGCGCCATCTTTGGCGAAAAGGCGCGGGAAGTGAAGGACTCGTCGCTGCGGCTGCCGCACGGTGAGAAGGGCAAGGTCATCGACGTCAAGATCTTCACGCGCGAAGAGCAGCGTGACCTGGCGGCCGGCGTGGACAAGATGGTGCGCGTGGCCGTGGCTCAGCGGCGCAAGCTGACCGAGGGCGACAAGATGGCCGGCCGGCACGGCAACAAGGGCGTTATCTCCCGCGTGGTGCCGGTGGCCGACATGCCGTTCCTCGACGACGGCACGCCGATCGACATCATCCTGAACCCGCTGGGCGTCCCCGGCCGTATGAACATCGGACAAATCCTGGAGACGCACCTGGGCTGGGCGGCTGACCGGCTGGGTTTCCGCGCTGTGACGCCGGTGTTTGACGGCGCCAAGGAAGAGGAAATTGAGGCCGAGTTGGCCCGCGCCTGGCTGGTGACCCGCGCCTGGCGCGAGGTGACCGAAGACGCCTGGGACTGGCTCAAGGAACAGGGCTACGACCCGGAGAGCATCGAAGACGACGGGGAAGCCCGCCGCCTGTACTTGGACACCTGGCTGCGCGGCAAGAAGTACAGCCGCGAGCTGATGGCGACCAATGAGCTGTACGCGCGCCGGGCCGCCGCGGCCGAGTGGCTGCGCAACCTGGAGCACAATCCGGATGAACTGCTGGTGTTTGAAGACAGCCTCATCCCGGTGCTGGACCGCCAGCCGTATGACCGGCAGGTGATCGACGTCTGCCTGCGGATGTGGATGGCCGACCACGGCCACAAGGGCAACCGCTGGGAAGGCGAAGACCTGCGCCGCCGGGCGGACGCGCTGGCGGTGGAGACGGGCGACCCGCTGCCCACGCTGGGCAAGCAGGCGCTGTACGACGGCAAGAACGGCGAGCGCTTCGATCAGCCGGTGACCATCGGCATTATCCACATGCTGAAGCTGGCCCACCTGGTCGAAGACAAGGTGCACGCCCGCTCGACCGGGCCTTACTCGCTGGTGACGCAGCAGCCGTTGGGCGGCAAGGCCCAGTTCGGCGGCCAGCGCTTCGGCGAGATGGAAGTGTGGGCGCTGGAAGCCTACGGCGCGGCGCACACGCTGCAAGAAATGCTCACGGTCAAGTCGGACGATGTCCAGGGCCGCGTGAAGACCTACGAGTCGATCATCAAGGGCGAACCGATCGAGGAACCGGGCATTCCGGCCTCGTTCCGGGTGCTGGTCAAGGAGCTGCAAAGCCTGGGCCTGGTGGTCGAAGCGGTGGCCGATACCGGCGACATCATCCGCTTTGGTAAAGACGAAGAAAAGGCCCGCACCCCGCGCCCCGGCGTTGGGCTGCTGAGCCTGAGCGAAGACTAGTTTGTAACCCGGATGGGCGGGGGGCGGGCGGCTTGGTGAGCGCTAGCCCCCCGTCTGTTTGAGAAAGACGGAACAATATCCGTCAATGAGGCTAAAATACGGGCAGCGGACGCGACAGGCATTTGGTTTAGCCTTGACAGCCGCGCAACCCGTATGGTAAACTACCCGTCCTTGAGTAATATCAGGCCGCGCAGGCGCAAGACCTCCGCGAGTTGAATACGGATCGTTCCAGGTGAGGCCACCGGCGACCAACACGGTGGCCTCCCTTACTGCCAATGGCACGTGGTCGAATGTGCCGGGCGCCCGCCGAATTCAAGACAATTGCCTTATTTTTTGGGAGATGATCGAGCGTGCCTACCATTAACCAACTCGTCCGCAAAGGGCGCAAGGCCAAGAAAGTCAAGAGCAAGTCGCCGGCCCTGCAGTACACCTTGAACATCGCCAAGCAGAAGCGCACCCAGCAAGCCAAGGGCGCGCCGCAGAAGCGTGGCGTTTGCACGGTGGTCCGCACCCAGACCCCCAAGAAGCCGAATTCGGCCCTGCGCAAGGTGGCCCGCGTGCGGTTGAGCAACGGCCTGGAAGTTACGGCCTACATCCCGGGCGAGGGGCACTCGCTGCAGGAGCACTCGGTGGTGCTGGTGCGCGGCGGTCGTGTTAAGGACCTGCCAGGCGTGCGCTACCACATTGTGCGCGGCACGCTGGATGCCACGGGCGTTGAGGCCCGGCGCCAGAGCCGCTCGAAGTATGGCGGCAAGCGGCCCAAGGAACCCAAGCCCGGCGCCGCTGCACCCGCAAAGAAATAATTCTGGCCGCTAACGGGTCAAAGAGTCTGCCGGTGGGCAGACTTGGCGGCCCGTTATAGCGCCTAAGCAAGTTTGTTTTTCGGCACTTTAGGAGTTGATTGATGTCACGACGCACACGGCCCGCTAAACGTGTTACCCCCGCCGACTCGCGCTATCACAGTCCGGTGGTGCAAGAATTCATCAACCGCATGATGCGCGACGGCAAGAAGAGCGTCGCCACGGGCGTGATGTACGACACGCTGGACATGGTGGGCAGCCGCGCTAAGCGCGAGCCCATGGAAGTGTTCGACCTGGCGCTGAAGAATGTGTCGCCGCTGATCGAAGTGAAGCCGCGGCGCGTCGGCGGGGCCACCTACCAGGTGCCGGTCGAGGTGGCTTCTGACCGCCGGCTGGCGCTGGCGATGCGCTGGCTGCTGGCCGCCGCCCGCACGCGGGCCGGCAAGAGCATGGCTGAGAAGATGGCAAATGAACTGCTCGATGCCGCCAATAATACCGGCGCGGCTGTCAAACGAAAGGAAGAGACGCACAAGATGGCGGAGGCGAACCGCGCCTTTGCCCATTATCGCTGGTAAAGCTGCTTGGAGTGGGGCTTAGGCCCCGCTACTGACGGTGTTCCAGATTTAATGACGCGTCTGTTGTATTGCTATGGCCGAGAAATTCCCTCTCGAAAAAACTCGTAATATCGGCATCATTGCACATATTGATGCCGGCAAGACCACAACCACCGAGCGGGTGCTCTTCTATACTGGGAAGACGCACCGCATCGGGTCGGTTGATGACGGCACGACCGTGACCGACTGGATGGTGCAAGAGCGCGAGCGCGGCATCACCATCGTGTCGGCGGCCGTCACCGCCGAGTGGAAGGGCTACCTCTTCAACCTGATTGACACTCCCGGGCACATCGACTTCACGGCCGAGGTGCAGCGTTCGCTGCGCGTGCTCGACGGCGGCGTGGTGGTGTTCGATGCGGTGCAGGGGGTGGAGCCGCAGAGCGAGACGGTGTGGCGCCAGGCCGACCGCTACGAGGTGCCGCGGATTTGTTTCATCAACAAGATGGATCGCGTCGGCGCGGATTTCCTGCGCTCGCTGCAGACCATTCGCGACCGGCTGGGCGCCAAAGCCATCCCCATGCAGCTGCCGATCGGGTTCGAGGGCGGCTTCAAGGGCGTGGTTGATCTGCTCCATAGCAAGGCCATTATTTGGTCGGACGACATGGGCACGCAGATGGACGAGGTCGAGATCCCGGCCGACATGGTCGCCCAGGCGGCTGAGATGCGCAACCAGATGGTCGAGGCGATTGCCGAGACCGATGACGACTTGACCCTCAAATACCTGGAGGCCGAGCCGATCAGCGTGGACGAGCTGCAAGCGGCGCTGCGCCGCGCGGTGCTCGCCAACAAGGTCACGGCCGTGTTCTGCGGCTCATCGCTCAAGAACAAGGGCGTGCAGCCGATGCTCGACGCAGTAATTGACTACCTGCCGTCGCCGCTCGACGTGCCCGCCGTGAAGGCCACCCGGCCCTCGACCGGCGAAGAAGTGACGCGCCCGCCCGACTCTAAAGCTCCGTTGGCCGCGCTGGTCTTCAAGATTGTGTCTGACCCGTACGTGGGCCGGCTGGCCTACTTCCGGGTTTACTCCGGCAGCATCAGCATCAGCACCACCGTCCTCAACTCCAGCAAGAACAAGCGCGAGCGCATCGGCCGCCTGATCCGCATGTACGCCGACCGCCGCGAAGATATCGAGACCGTTGAAGCCGGCGACATTGCGGCGGTGTTGGCCCTGAAGGACACCTTCACGGGCGAGACGCTGACCGACATGGACGACCCGGTAGTGCTCGAGACCATCACGTTCCCCGACCCGGTCATTTCGGTGGCGGTGGAGCCGAAGACCTCGGCCGACCAGGAGAAGATGGGCGAGGCCCTGCGCAAGCTGGCCGAAGAAGACCCCACCTTCCATGTGTCGCCGGACGAAACGACCGGCCAGACGATCATCAAGGGCATGGGCGAGCTGCACCTCGAAGTGCTGGTCGACCGCATGTTGCGCGAGTTCCGGGTGCAGGCCAACGTGGGCAAGCCGCGCGTGGCCTACCGCGAGAGCATCACCCGCCCGGTGGCGAAAGTGGACCTGAAGTTCGCCAAGCAGAGTGGCGGCCGGGGCCAGTTCGCGCACGTGGTCATCGCGATGGAGCCTGGCCCGCCCGGCTCGGGTGTGACTTTCTCGAACGACATTGTCGGCGGGAAGATCCCCAAAGAATTCATCAATCCGACTGAGAAGGGCATCCGCGAGGCGGCCGAAAGCGGCATTGTCGGCGGCTACCCGGTGACCGATGTGGCCATCAGTCTGTACGACGGCTCGGCCCACGATGTCGACTCGAACGAAATGGCATTCAAGACCGCCGGCTCGATGGCCTTCAAAGAAGGCATGGCGCGCGGCGGGGCCGTGCTGCAAGAGCCGGTGATGGATGTGGAAGTGGTCGTGCCGGAAGAGTTCATGGGCGATGTGCTGGGCAACCTGTCGTCGCGCCGGGGCGCGGTGGAAGGCATGGAGCGCCGGGCTAACACCCAGGCCATCCGCGCCAAGGTGCCGCTGGCCGAAATGTTCGGCTACGCCACCGAGTTGCGCTCGATGACGCAGGGGCGCGGCGTGTACACCATGGAATTCCATCACTATCAGCAACTGCCGCAGAACCTGGCCGAGGAAGCCCTGAAGGGCAACGTCAACGGCGGGCGCAAGCGCTAATTTCGATCAATCTGGCCGGCGTCGCATGGGTGCGGCGCCGGTGTTCAGCCTGAATGAAGAGAGCGAGATAACACATGGCTAAAGAGAAATTTGACCGCAGCAAGCCGCACCTGAACGTGGGGACGATTGGGCACATTGACCACGGCAAGACCACCTTGACCGCGGCGATCACCAAGGTGCTGGCGCTGAAGCATCAGGCGGAATACCGGGCGTACGACCAGATTGACAACGCGCCGGAAGAGCGTGAGCGCGGCATTACGATCAACATTGCGCACGTGGAGTACCAGACCGACAACCGGCACTACGCGCACGTGGACTGCCCCGGTCACCGCGACTATATCAAGAACATGATCACCGGCGCGGCCCAGATGGATGGGGCGATCCTGGTGGTGGCGGCCCCCGACGGGCCGATGCCGCAAACGCGCGAGCACGTGCTGCTGGCGCGCCAGGTGGAAGTGCCGGCCATGGTGATCTTCCTGAACAAGGTCGACATGATGGACGACCCGGAGCTGCTGGAGCTGGTGGAGCTGGAGCTGCGCGAGCTGCTGACGCTCAACAAGTTCCCCGGCGACACGACCCCGATTGTGCGCGGCTCGGCGCTGGCGGCCATCGAGAGCACCAGCACCGACCCGACCGCGCCGGAATACGCGCCGATTGTGGAGCTGATGCGGGTGGTGGATGAGTACATCCCGACCCCGGTGCGCGAGAAGGAAAAGCCGTTCCTGATGGCGATCGAAGACGTGTTCTCGATCAAGGGCCGTGGGACGGTGGTGACGGGGCGGATTGACCGCGGGACCGTGAAGGTGGGCGAGGGGTTGGAGATTTTGGGGCTGCAAGAAGAGAGCATGAGCACGGTCTGCACCGGAGTGGAGATGTTCCACAAGCTGCTGGATGCGGGCGAAGCGGGCGACAACGTGGGCGTGCTGCTGCGCGGCATCGAGCGCGAGCAAGTGCAGCGCGGGATGGTCTTGGCCAAGCCGGGCTCGATCAAGCCGCACACCAAGTTCGACGCGGAAGTGTACGTGCTGCGCAAGGACGAAGGCGGGCGGCACAAGGCGTTCTTCCCGGGCTACCGGCCGCAGTTCTACATCCGCACGATGGATGTGACCGGCGCGATCGGCTTGCCGGCGGGCGTGGAGATGGTGATGCCGGGCGACAACATCAACATGTCGGTCGAGTTGATCACGCGCGTGGCGCTGGAAGCCGGGCAGCGGTTCGCGATCCGCGAAGGCGGCCTGACCGTCGGCGCCGGCGTCATTACCAAGGTCAACGAGTAAA
>JBBRZY010000190.1:0-7982 GCA_038252885.1 Anaerolineales bacterium
CCCGACGTGCCCGCCGCCGCCCGGCCCCTCGGCCGTGCCGAGGCCCGCGCCCACCTGCTCGACCGTTACCTCAAATCGGTCGGCGCGGCCCTGGTTCCCAAGATCAGCGCCCTCTTTGGCTGGCGGCTGGAGGAGACGCAGCAGGCGGCCGACCGCCTGCGGGAGTCGTCGCGCCTGGCCACGCTAGGGCAGGTGGGTGGAGAGCCTGGAGAGTGGCTGGTCACCGCCGACCTGCCGGCCCGCTGAGGCGCGCCTGTAGGATTTGTCCTACACCGGAAATCAGCCCAAGACGGACAAGTCCGCCTCCTGTCTGGCATATACTTAGCCGATCGTATCGCTGCGAGTATTTTCACCGGCCGAGTTTCCAAACTCAGTCCAGACCATTCACCGGCGGTAGGCCGGGCAAAGACTTTGGTTCTCAATTGCCATGTTAGTCATTGACCTTGTCCCGCTGCTCACGCGCCTCACCTACCTCCTAATCGCGGGCCTCACCCTCGCTGACTTCCTGCGCCACCGCGACCGCACGCGCTTCGACATCGCGCTGGTGTTCGTCGTCTTGGCTGTCAATGTGCTCATTCAAGAATACGGCCTCTTGACCAACCAACCCCCGCCGCCGGCGCTGGCCTACCTCAGCTCGGTCACCCTCCTCGCCCAGCCGCACTTGCTGCTGCGGACTGTCACCCACTTCCGCCCTGTCCCGCGCCAGGTGCTGCTCGCCTCCACCATCGCCCTCGGCCTCAGCCTCGTCGCGCTGGCCTTGCCGTTAATGCGGCCCAACCTGACTTTGCCGCTCCCGGCCATCCTACTGATCGTGGCCTACTTCGCCTGGGCCGAGGGCTACGCCTCCGTGGCCTTTGTGCGCGGCGCGCTGACCACGGGCGGCGTCACCCGCTGGCGCTATAGATTGGCCGCGTTGGGTGCGTTGCTAGTCGCCGCCGTCATCGTCGGCGGGTTCGGCCTCGGCTTCTTCCCCACCCTTGCGCCCTACAGCCGGGCCCTCACCGAATCTATGGGGCTGGTGTCGGGGCTGGCGTTCTACCTGGCCTTTGCGCCCCCGCGCTGGGTGCGCCGGTTTTGGCAGTTCTCCGAGCTCCATCGCTTCTTGCACGCCTGGTCGGGCCAGCCTGTACGCGAGCGCGCCAGCCACATTTTGCCCTTCCTGTGCGAGGCCGGACAGCGCGCCCTGGGCGGCAGCGCCGCGCTGGCCGCCCTCGACGCCGGCGTGGCCCAGCAACTTGTGGTGCGCGCTACCACCTGGGCCAGCTTCGCGGGCCACGTCATAGACCTGTCCGCCAGCGGCCCGCTGCCCAGCGCCTGGCGCGAACGCCGCGCTGTCGTTGCCAACCAGCGGCAAGACCTTGCGCCGGCCGGCATACACTTGGTAGCGGCGGTCGGGGGCGAGGCTTTGTGCGTCGTGCCGATTGCCACACCCGAGCGCGCCTGGGGTCTGCTGATCGTCCTGCTGCAGCGTCGACCGCTTTTCCCTGATGATGATATGGAACTGCTGGGCCTCTTCGCAGAGCAGGCCGCTCTTACGCTTGACCAGGACGCGCTGCTCAACGAGCAGGCCGACCTGATCGCCAGCTTGCGCGACCGCACGGCCCAGCTCGAAAGCGCCAACCATGAACTCGAAGCCTTCTCTTATTCCGTGTCGCACGACCTGCGCGCCCCCCTGCGCCACATTGAGGGCTTCACCGAACTGCTGACGCGCTCCGACGTGCCCGAGCCGCTGCGCAGCCAGCACCTTACCCGCATTGCTGATGCGGCCATGCGCATGGGCCAACTGATCGATTCGCTCCTCACGTTCTCGCGGATGGGCCGGGCCGACCTGCAGCGTCTGCCGGTGCCGTTAGACCGTGTGGTGGCCGACGCCCGTCTGGAGTTGGCCGGCGAGGCCCACGACCGCGCGGTCGAGTGGGTCGTGTCGCCGCTGCCCGTCGTGCAGGGCGACCCAGACTTGCTGCGACTGGTATTCGTCAACCTGCTGTCGAACGCCCTCAAATACTCGCGCGACCAGCAGCCCGCGCGCCTCGAGGTCGGCGCCCTGCCGGCGACCGATGGCGAAGCCGTGGTCTATGTGCGCGACAACGGCGTGGGCTTCGACATGCAGTACAGCGATAAGCTCTTTGGCGTCTTTCAGCGCCTGCATCACGCCAATGAGTTTGAAGGCGTGGGCATCGGCCTGGCTAACGTCCGCCGCATCATCCATCGCCACGGTGGCCGCACCTGGGCCGAGGGTCAAGTGAACGGCGGCGCGACCTTCTATGTTTCGTTCCCCAGCCTCGCCCCGACCGCGGCGCGCCCGTTGCCGGTGGCCACGGCGTTGACCGCTGCGGCCACCCCTGGAGGGCCTACCCCCTATGCCTGACCTGCGACCAATCCTGCTGGTGGACGACGACGCCAACGACGTAGACCTGGCGCTGATGGCGCTGGCTGAGCATAACCTCGCCAACCCCGTCATCGTGCTGCGCGACGGCGTGCAGGCGCTCGACTACCTGTATCAGCGCGGGGCGTACCTCACGCCCAGCCATTCGCTCCCGGTGGTCATGCTGCTCGACCTTAAGATGCCCAAGCTCAACGGCCTCGATGTACTGCGCCAGATCAAACAAGATGCCACCCTGCGCGCGCTGCCCGTGGTCATGCTCACCTCCTCGCGCGAAGAGCGCGACTTGATCGACAGCTACCATTTGGGCGTCAATGCCTATGTCGTCAAGCCGGTGAGTTTTCAGGAGTTTGTGACCGCCATTAAGAATTTGGGCGTGTTCTGGGCGGTGATCAACGAGCCGCCGCCGGTCGCCCGCCCAACCCCCTGAGAGAGTGACAATGCTGCGAGTCTTGATTGCCGACGATCATGCGATTGTGCGGAAGGGGCTGCGCGAGATTCTGCGCGAGGCCTCGGAGACCACCACCGTTGGCGAGGCCAGCAACGGGGCCGAGGCGCTGGCCCAGGTGCGCGCCGGCCAGTGGGATGTCGTGGTGCTCGACATCACCATGCCGGGCCAGAATGGGCTGGAGGTGTTGCGCCAGCTCAAGCAGTCGCACCCGCAACTGCCCGTGCTCATGCTCAGCATGCATTCCGGCCACCACTACGTATCGGGCGCCCTAAAGGCGGGTGCCTCGGGCTACCTGAACAAAGAGACCGCGCCGGATGAGCTGGTCACCGCCATCCACACCGTCATCGGCGGCGGCGTCTACGTCAGCAAGAAACTTGGCGCTGCGCCCGACTCGGGCGCGCCGGCCTAGTCGGCCGCGCCGCCGACAGCTACCACTTTCGTTTGGGTCCGGTTACGGCCTTGGTTGGCGGTAGAGCAGGGTGCTGGCGGCCAGTAACGCGTGGAACCGCGCCAGCGCCCCATAGGGCGGCGGCGGCTAGGCCGGTTGCCGCCCGGTTGGGCCAAAGCGCGCTGCCATCATCGGCCCGATGGCGAAGTGCGCTTAGGGCGCCTCCCCGATCACGCCGCTGTAAGCCTCTACGCTCGGCTTCAGGTCAGCCGTCCGCCGCTGACCGCTAACTTCCAAAATGCTATAATCACCCGCTGATAATCAAAGCAGCAAGTCGTCAAAGGATTGCCTCATGCCAGAATCACCTGTTGTTGGAAAGCCCGCCCCCAGTTTTGCGCTCAAGGATGAGACCGGGAAGGTAGTCAAACTCTCCGACTTTCGTGGCCGCCGGGTGGTGCTGTACTTTTACCCTAAAGACGACACCAGCGGCTGCACGACTCAGGCCTGCGGCTTCCGCGACAATTTCCCTGCCATCGAGGAGCAGAACGCCGTCGTCCTGGGCGTCAGCCCCGACAGCGAGAAGTCACACCAGAAATTCAAGACCAAGTACAACCTGCCCTTCATCTTACTAGTGGACGAAGATCACCAGGTGGCCGAGGCGTATGGTGCGTGGGGCCCGAAGAAGATGTACGGCATCGAGTACACCGGCATCATTCGCAGCCACTTTGTCATCGACGAGGCCGGCCTGCTAGTCGATGCCCAGGTGAAGGTCAAGGCCGCCGACAGCGTGACGCTCGCGCTCGCCCGCCTCAAGGCCTAACGCCTCAACGCATGGACCTCTCCGCCACCATTCACCTGCTCGGCGAGTTGCTGGGCCAGGTCGTCAGCGCGCAAGAGTCGCCGGCCCTGTTCGAGTTGGAAGAGCGTATCCGCGCCAGCGCTAAGGCGCGCCGGGCGGCCGAGCCGGGCGCGGCCGAAGCCCTCGCCCAGGATGTCGACGGCCTGAGTCCGGCTCAGGCCCGCGCCGTCGCCTCAGCTTTCACGCTCTATTTCGATCTCGTTAACCTGGCCGAGGAACGCTTTCGGGTGCAGGCCCTGCGCGGGCGCGAGCGTCAGTTGCACCCCGCGCCCATCGGCGAGGCGATCCCTGCCGCCATCCGCCGCCTCAAGGCCCAAGGCCTCGCGCCGGAGGTGTTGAGCGGCCTGCTCGAAAATTTGCAGATCGAGTTGGTGCTCACCGCGCACCCCACCGAGGCCAAGCGCCGCACCATCCTCTCGCAGGTCAGCCGCATCGCGGCCGCCCTCAAGCAACTCGACGACGACGACCTGCTGCCCCGCGAGCGCGAAGCCTGCCTCGACAGCCTCCTCACCGAAATCACCACCATTTGGCTGACCAGCCGCGCCCGCACCGCCAAGCCGGCCGTCACCGATGAAGTGCGCACCGGCCTGTACTTCGTCGGCGAGATTTTTTGGGACGCGCTGCCGCGCATCTACGCCGACTTGGAGCGGGCATTGGCCGAGCACTACCCTGGCCTGGCCGCCCCCGCGCGCTGGCTCACCCTGGCCTCGTGGATCGGCGGCGACCGCGATGGCAACCCGAACGTAACTGCCAGCGTAACGGCCGAGACACTGCGGCTGCATCGCGGCCTCGCCATCGAGCGCCATCGCTCGCGCCTGCAAGACTTGGCCCGCCGCCTCAGCCTCAGCGAGCGTCAGGTGCCGCTGACGCCCGCCCTGCAAGCCTGGTTGGCCGCCCGCCGCCCACTGCCCGACCACGTCGCCTTCTTAGAGCAGCGCTATGGCGATGAGCCCTTCCGCCTGATCATTGCCTTGCTAGCCGACGACCTGGAAGCAGCCTCGCACGACGACATGACGGCCCGCCTGCTCGACTCCAAGCCGCATACCGCCCGCGTGCGCACCGCCGACTTCACCCAGCCGCTGGCCGAAGTGGCCCAGGCCATCCCTGGGCGCCTGGCCGATGGCGCGCTGCGCACTGTGCGCCGCCAGTTTGAGGTCTTTGGCGTCCACGCCGCTCGCCTCGACCTGCGCGAGGACTCCGGCCGGCTGACCACCGCGCTGGCCGAATTGCTGCGCGGCCTCAACCTCGACCTGGCCTTTGACCAGGCCGATGACGCCACCCGCACCCAGCGCCTGGTGCAGTTGCTGGCCGCACCCAACCCGCAACTGGCCGCCAACCCTGGCGTCACCGCCGCCACCGCCGAAACGTGGTCGCTGTTCCGGCTGATGGCGCGCGTTCGCACCGTTTACGGCCCCGAACTGCTCGGCCCCTTCATCGTCTCTATGACCCGCGGCCCGGCCGACCTGCTGACCGTGTTGCTGCTGGCCCAATGGGCCAACTGCGCCGAGGGCCTGTCCATCGTGCCGCTGTTCGAGACCGTAGACGATCTCGACGCCGCCCCGCGCATCCTCACCGATCTGTTCGCGCTCGACGCCTACCGCCGCCACCTAAGCACCTGCGCCGACGAGCAGATGATCATGATTGGCTACTCCGACAGCAACAAAGACAGCGGCTATCTGGCCGCCAACTGGGCTCTGTATCAGGCGCAGGCGGCCGTGGCCGAGGTCTGCCGTGCGCACGCTGTGCACTTCACGCTCTTCCACGGGCGCGGCGGCACCGTGGCGCGCGGCGGCGGCCCGGCCAACCGCGCCATCCGCGCCCAACCGCCCGGCACTGTCAACGGCCGCTTCCGCGTCACCGAGCAGGGCGAGGTCATCGCCTCGCGCTACGGCGACCCCGATCTGGCTCACCGGCATTTGGAGCAGATCGTCAGCGCCGTGCTGCTGGCCTCGGCCCCCGGCCACGCCGAGCACCCGTCCGAAGACCCGTTGCCCGACGCCTGGCGCGCCGCCGTCACGCGCATGTCGGCCGAGGCCCGCACCGCCTATCGCCATCTGGTGTACGAAACGCCCGGCTTCATGGACTTCTGGCGCGCCGCCACACCGCTAGATGAGATCAGTCGACTGCGTATCGGCTCGCGGCCCACGGCCCGCAAGGCTGGGGCGCTGGCTGTCACCAACATCCGCGCCATCCCGTGGGTCTTCTCGTGGATGCAGGCCCGCTTCAACTTGCCCGGCTGGTATGGTCTCGGCACCGCCCTGGCCGGGTGCGACCTGGGCCTGCTGCGCGAGATGTACCAGGGCTGGCCGTTCTGCCGCACGCTGCTCGACAATGCCGAGATGTCGCTGCTGAAGGCCGACCTGGGCATCGCCGCGCTCTACGCCGAGCTGGTGCCCGACCGCGCCTTCGCGGCCGTGGCCTTCGAACGCCTTCAGGCCGAATACAACACCACCATGGCCACCGTCCTGGCCGTCACCGGCCACGCTGAACTGATGGACGACGACCCGCTGATCCAGCGCGCCATCCACCTGCGCAACCCGTATGTCGACCCGCTCAACTACATTCAGGTCGCCACGCTGCGTAAGCTGCGTGCGCTGTCCGACCCCGATGGCGCTGAGGCCGAGGAATTGCACGAAGTGCTGGTGATGACCATCAACGGCATCGCCGCCGGCCTGCGCAACACCGGCTAACCCGGCCGGCCCATCGCTTACCAAGTAGGCCCGCGCCCGTTTCGTGCTGGGAATATTGAACACTGCCCGCCCCGGCCCAGAATCTGGTGTTTGACCTCTGGCCACCCTCGTCAAACTTGCCGATATGTGGCAAACTGAAACCGGTGCTTCCAACAGTAGACGCGCCTGCCGTCCTGCGGCATACTTTTGTGAATTTGGGTTTTACTGATGTCACTTACTGCCGTCTCACCATTCCCACCACTCCTCAACAGCACACATGATTCCTCCTAGAACTATTTCAGAGGGCCGGCGTTTGCCGGCCCTTTTAGCGCTGGCCGACGGTACGCTCTGGCCTGGCACAGCCTTCGGGGCCGTGGGCGACCGCACCGGCGAGGTGGTCTTCAACACCAGCCTCACCGGCTACCAGGAAATTCTCACCGACCCGTCCTACCACGGCCAGATCGTCGTGATGAGCCAGCCGCACATCGGCAACTACGGCGTCACCGCCGACGATGACGAGTCGGCCCAGTGCTGGGTGTCGGGCTTCGTAGTCCGCGCCGCCAGCCCGCTCGCCAGCAACTGGCGCGCCATCCAAACGCTCGACGAGTACCTGACCGAGCGCGGCGTGGTCGGCCTCAGCGACGTGGACACGCGCGCCCTCATCCGCCACATCCGCACGGTGGGCGCGCAAAACGCCGCGCTCTCCAGCAGCGACCCCGACCCGCAGCGCCTGATTGCGCTGGCCCGGTCCGCACCCGATATGAACGGCCTCGACCTGGCCCGCGCCGTCACCTGCGCCGAGCCTTATCGCTGGGCCGCGCCCACGCCGGCCGCCGCCGGGCCGCCGCCGCGCTTTCACGTCGTCGCCTACGACTACGGCCTCAAGCGCAATATTCTGCGCCAACTGACCGCGCATGACTGCCGCATCACCGTCGTGCCAGCCCAGGCCACCGCTGCCGAAGTACTGGCCCTTCAGCCAGATGGCGTCTTTCTCTCCAACGGCCCCGGCGACCCGGCCGCCGTCACCTACGCCATCGCCACCCTGCGCGACCTGCTGGGCCGCGTGCCGATCTTTGGCATCTGCCTCGGCCACCAACTGCTAGGCCTGGCGCTCGGCGCGCGCACCTACAAGCTCAAGTTCGGCCATCGCGGCGGCAACCAGCCAGTGATGCACCTGCCGACCGGCCGCGTTGAAATCTCCAGCCACAACCACGGCTTCGCGGTAGACGCCG
>JBBRZY010000191.1:0-7979 GCA_038252885.1 Anaerolineales bacterium
CCACGCCAACGCCGGCGGGTTCGAGCCGCGCCCCATTGTTCATCTTGGGCGGCGGCCTGCTGCTCGGCTTGCTGGTGGGGCTGGCGGTCTTTGTGGGCCTGCCGGCGCTGCCCAACTTCGCCGCAGCCACCCCCGGCGGCCCCACGGCCACGCCCGCCCCCGCGCCCATCATCGGCGCGCCCGCGCCCGACTTTACGCTCACCGATCTGGACGGCGACGCGATCAGACTCTCTGACCTGCAAGGCCAGGTGGTCCTCCTCAACTTCTGGGCCACCTGGTGCGGCCCGTGCCGGCTGGAGATGCCCATGCTCCAGGCCGCCTATGAGGCCCACAAGGATCAGGGCCTCGTCATCCTGGCCATTGATCTGAATGACCCCGTGACTGACGTTCAGGACTATACTGCGTTCTTCGGCCTGACCTTCCCGGTGCTAATCGACACCGACCAAAGTGTCTTTGATCTGTACCGCGTGCGCGGCTACCCAACCACCTATGTGGTCAACCGCGACGGCTATGTGGTGCAACAGCGGGCCGGCGCCCTGTCCGAAGGGCTGCTAAACGATTACCTCAACCAGCTAGGACTAGGAGAGTAAGCCGCTTATGGCAGACGCACCGCCCCCCCCCGGCAGCGCCCCCCGCGCCACCGGCCGCACCCGAGATTTCGTCATCGCCGCCGACCGGGCCATCCTGGGCCTGGCGCGGCACTGGCTGCTGTACCTCAACCTGTTCGTCTTCGTGTACGTCGGGCTGCCCTTCCTGGCCCCCGTGCTCTTAAAGGCCAACGTGCCCGGCCCGGCCAAGGTCATCTATTCGATCTACGGCGGCTTGTGCCACCAGCTGGGCTACCGCTCGTGGTACCTGTTCGGCGAGCAGGTCGCCTACCCGCGCGATGTCTTCCAGCAGTTCTCCGGCATTGACCCGAACGACCCCAAGCAGTTCAACGCTGCCCGCTACTTCACCGGCAACGCGGTCATGGGCTACAAGGTGGCCTACTGCGAGCGCGACACCGCCATCTACGGGGCCATTCTGCTGGGCGGGTTGCTGTTCGGGCTGCCGTTCGTCAGCCGGGGCCTCAAGCCGCTCAACTGGCTGGCCTACGCCATCATTGGCGTCGGACCGATCGCGCTCGACGGCTTCTCGCAGCTATTTAGCCAGGCCCCCTGGAACACCATCGTCATCTTCGCTTGGCTGCCCTATCGTGAAAGCTCGCCGCTGCTGCGGGCCATTACGGGCGCGCTGTTTGGCTTCGCCAACGTCTGGCTGGCCTATCCGTACCTCCAGCAGTCGATGGCCGACGTGCGCCACGAGCTAGAGGCCAAGTTCAAGCGCGCCGGCATCAAATAACCAGCGTCCAACCCGCCACCCCACGAAATCAAAAGGGCCGAGGCATCCAAGCCTCGGCCCTTCTTATTGTGTTCTTGTCCTCTACCCGCACCTACGTCCTGCCACTTACTTCCGACCTCCAAGCCCTCACAGCCCGCCCAGCAGCACCACCTCCGTCGGCTGCGCGCTGCCGCCGGCTGGCTCGCGGCTGACGCCGATGGCCGCCCCCGGCCTGAACGGAATGTTCAGCCAGGTCATCCCCCAGCCGTTGGCCGTCACCTTGAACAGCCCGGCGCTCACCGGCCCATCGGCCGTGATGATCCAGGCCTGATAGGTCTGGTTCGTCTCCAGCGGGGCCAAGCGCTGCACGACTAGCACCACATCCTGCGAGTCTTGGTTCACATACGCCTGGCCGTGCGCGGTGGCGGCCGTCGCTTCTGCCGGGGCCAGCGCAATCTCCGCCGTCACCGGCGAGGTGATCAGCCCCACCGCCCGCGTCGTCCAGCTCACTTGCTTTTGCAGCGCGCCTAGCTCGTTGGTCAGATAGACGTTCCACCCGGCCAGCACCGCCAACGCTAGGCTGAGCGCCACCGGCACCCAGCGCGGCAGCGACAGCCAGCCGCGCGGGGAAGCGGGTGCTTTTGCAGCCGCGCGGGCGGGGCGGCTAGGCTTGGCCGCGCGCACGCCCACTTTGGCCAAAGTTGCCGCCCGCAGTCGGGGGTCGGGCGTCACCGCCGGCAGGCTGGCCGCCAGCGCGGCCACTAGCGCCTGCTCGCGGTCGGCGTCGGCCCGGCACGCGGCGCACACCACCAGGTGTTCTTCCACCTGGCGCAATTCGTCCGGCTCCAGGCCGTCGAGGGCGTACAAAGCTAATAGGTCGTTCACGTGCGCGTTCATTGTAGATCGTCGGGACTGAGTCCCATCTCATTCAATTGCTGCCGCAGGTTTTGCAGCGCCAGCCGCGCCCGCGTGTGCACCGTGCCTTCCGGCCAGTGCAGCTTCTGGGCGATCTCTCGCCGCGTCAGGCCGCGAAAATATGACAGCTCAATCACCATTTGCTGCTCTTGGTTCAGGCGGCTCATTGCCTGCCGCACCTGCGCCGCGCGTTCGTGCTCAGCCGCCAGGCTCGGCACATCGCCTTGCGGGTCCGGCAGCGCCTCCTCGAACGGCATCCCGCCGCTGTCCACGCCGTTGTCGGCCGGCTCGACCACCTGCGGGCGCGATTGCTGCCGCCGCAGTTGGTCAATGCACAGGTTACGGGTAATGCCCATCAGCCAGGCGCTGGCGTTGCCGCGCGCCTGTTGGAACAAGGTGGCTCGCTCCCACACGCGCACGAACACCTCTTGGAGCAAGTCTTCGGCCAACTGCTTCTCACTCAAGATGCGCAAACACAGGCCGAACACGCGCGGTGCGTACAGATCGTACAGCTCCGCCAAGGCGTCTCCGTCGCGTTCGGCCACACGCTGCATGAGTAAGTTGTCGGTTTGAACGGTGTTCGTCACCGGCGCATCTCCGGCGCCCTGTTCAGGTTTACGCATGTTCCTGGGCTTTGCATTGGGTGGGGGGGGCTGCCGCCGGCCGCTGGACCGTGGCTGGCCTAAAATGCCCGATATTTCCACTCGCCGCCGATCAACGTCCCCAGTACCTGGGTGTCTTTGATCGCCATGGGGTCACACTCAAATATATCGCGATCTACCACAATCAGGTCGGCCAGCCAGCCGGCCGCCAGCCGCCCTTGCCGGTCGTCCATGTAGCCCGCGTAGGCCGCGCCCAGCGTAAAGCCGTGCACCGCCGCCTCCACCCCCAGCCGCTGCTCCGGGTACCAGCCGTCCGGCCCGGGCGAGCCGTCGGCCCGTCGCCGCGTGACCGCCGCGTGGATGCCCCAAAACGGGTTGAAGTTCTCCACCGGGCTGTCGCTGCCAAAGGCCAGCGGTGCGCCCGCGTTGAGCTGCGTCTTCAGCCCGTAGGCACCCACGCTGCGGCTGCCCCAGAACTGGTCGGCGATGCGCATGTCGCTGGTCGCGTGGATCGGCTGCATCGAGGCGATCACGTTCAGCGCCCCCAGCCGACCATAGTCGTCCGGGTGTAATAATTGCACGTGTTCGCAGCGGTGGCGCAGCGGCGCTTGGCCGCGCGCCTGCTCCTCGCGCCGGATGGTAGCGTACACATCCAGCAGGTCGTGGTTGGCCTTGTCGCCGATGGCGTGCACCGTCATCGCCAGCCCGTTGGCGGCCGCCAGCGTCGCGTGCTCGTACAGCGTCTCTTTGTCAGTGACAGTGATGCCCAGGTTGTTGGGCTCGCCCTCGTAGGGCGCGATCATGGCCGCGGTGCGCGGGCCGAGCGCGCCGTCGAGAAAGACCTTGATGTTGCCAATCCGCAGCCAATCGTCGCCGAAGCCCGAGCGCAGCCCCAGCCCGACTGCCTCGGCCAGGTGCCGCACCTGAATTTGCTTGACCACGCGCAGGCCCAGTTGCCCGTGCGCCTTCAGCAGTTGAAAGGCCGCAAAGCTGCGCCGCCCGTCAAAATCGTGGATGCCTGTCAGCCCCACGCGCCAGGCGTTTTCCATCGCCGGCCGCATCAACTCGGCCATCGTCTCTGGGCTGGTGTCCGGCACCAGATGATCGACTAGCTCAATGGCATCCTCAAAGAAGATGCCAGTCGGCTGGCCCTTAGCGTCGCGCTGAATCTCGCCCCCCAGCGGCGCAGTCGCCCCAACCGTGATGCCCGCCAGCTTCAGCGCCAGCGAGTTGGCCCAGGCCGCGTGGCCCGACTTGGCTTTGAGGATCACCGGATGATTGGGCGTCACCGCGTCTAAGTCGGCCGCCGTCGGGAACTGGCCGCCCCACGCGTTCTGGTTCCAGCCCAACCCCAGCACCCACTGGCCCGCCGGCGTTTGGGCCGCCTTAGCCGCCACCCGCGCGATGCACTCAGCCAGCGTGTCGGTCTCGGCGTCCACAGCTTGCAGGCCGCGCGCGTACCAGTCAAAGTGCAGGTGCGCGTCAATTAGCCCTGGCAGCACATCGCGCCCGCCCAGGTCCACCGTCAGCCCGTCCAGATCGGCCGCCGCCCGCACCTCAGCCTCGCTGCCCGCCGCCAGCACCCGCCCCCCGCGCACTGCCAACGCCGCGACCACCGGCCGCACCGGGTCCATCGTCCGTATCCGCCCATTCACAAACAAAGAATCACTCATGCCAGCAAAACCTTTAAGGCCTACAGGTCGTACAACTCGCCATACTTGTTCTTGAGATACGCAATGTACGGCCCAATCGCCATTGGCCCGCCGGTCACGCGCTCCACTAACTCGGGCGCGGTGTACTTGCTGCCCGGCGCGTACACGTTCGCCGCCAGCCAGTCGTGCAGCGTGGCAAACTGCCCCTGCGCGATCTCGGCCGTGATCTCGGGGTGGGCCTTCAGCGCGGCGGCGTAAAACTGCGCCCCCAAGATGTTGCCGAGCGTGTAGCCCTGGAACACCCCGCCGATCTGGCCCGAGTACCAATGCACATCTTGCAGCACGCCGTCGGTGTCGTTCGGCGCGGTGATCCCAAAGTCGGTCTCGTAGCGTTCGTGCCACGCTTCGGGCAGGTCGCGGATCGAGAGCTTGCCTTCCAGCAGGTCCAGCTCGAAGTCGAGCCGCACCATCACGTGCAGGTTGTAAGTCACCTCGTCCGCGTCGGTGCGGATCAGCGAGCGCTGCACCTTGTTGATCGCCCGATAGAACGTGTCGAGCGGCACGCTGCCCAACTGCTGCGGGAAGGCCGCCTGGAGCTTGGGGTAGTAGTGCTGCCACAAGCCCCGGCTGCGGCCCACCACGTTCTCCCACAGCCGCGACTGGCTCTCGTGCACCCCGGCCGAAGTGCCATTGGCCAGCGGCGTGCCCTCGTACGCCTGGTTGATGCCCTGCTCGTACATGGCGTGCCCCGACTCGTGCATGGTGCTGAACAGGGCTTCGGTCAGGTCGTTTTCCTTGACCCGCGTGGTGATGCGCACATCGCCCAGCGAAAACTTGGTCATGAACGGGTGATGGGTCTTGTCTTGCCGCCCGCGGTTGAAGTCGAAGCCATAGGCCTTGATGACCTCGGCCCCAAACGCCAACTGCGTCGCCTCGGGGTAGCCCAGGTGCAGGCAGGCGTCGTCGGCCGGCGGGTGGGCCGTGATGGCCTGCATGATCGGCACCAGCTCGGCCCGCAACTCGGCGAACAGCGTGCGCACGCTCGCGGCCTTCATCCCGTAGTCCAAAAAGTCAATCAACGGGTCGCCGATGTGCGTGTAGCCGGGAAAGTAATTCGCCAACTCGCGGCTCAGGTCGAGCGTCTTTTCTAAGGCCGGCCGCACCGCCGCGAAGTCGTTGGCCGGCCGCGCCGCGGTCCAGGCCTGGTACGAAGCCGCGCCGTGCTCGGTCAGCCGCCCCACGAACTCGGCCGGCACGCGCGCCCGCCGTTCATATTCGCGCTGCGTCACGCGGATCAGGCTGGCATCATCCGAGTCATACGGCTGGCTGGCTGCGTAGGGCTTCAGGTCGTCTAGCAATTGGCCGATTTCGTCGGCTGTAAACTTCTCGTGTGACATGCGCCCAAGCGTCGCCATCTGCCGCCCGCGCGCCTCGGCCCCGCCCGGCGGCATGTAGGTCGCCTGGTCCCAGCTTAACAGCGAGCCGGCCATATCCAGGTCGTTCACTTCCATCAGCCGCGCCTTCAACGCCGCGAGTTTTGGTTCCATCCCTTTGTCCTTATCCAAGCGCTACGGTTGGGTGGGGGGCTCATCGGGGGCCGCCTCGGTCGCCGGCCCGGCCAGCGCCGCCTCCACCGCCGCCTGCGCGTGCAGCTTGGTCGTGTCGAACAGTGGCACCGGGCTCTCGGCCGGCCCAATCAACAGCCCCAGCCCCGTGCCGGCCAAGATCAGCCCCTCAATCTGGTGTTCGGCCACCAGCCCGCGAATGATCTCGACCACCGCCGCGCGCGCCTTTGGGCGCGGCTTGCCTCGGCCCACTTCCTGGTACAGCAGGGCGTGGACGAGCTCGCGGCCGGCTTCGTCGGGCACGGCCACATCCAGCCCGTAGCGGTGCGTCAGCCGCCCGCGATAAAACGCCTCTTCCATGGTGTAGCGCGTGCCCAGCAGCCCCACCCGCCGCAGCCCCTGCGCCTTAATGGCCGCTGCCGTCGGGTCGGTAATGTGCAGCAGCGGCACGGTCAAGGCCGCCTCCAGCCGCTCGGCCAGTTTGTGCATGGTGTTGCTGCACAGCACCAGCAGTTCGGCCCCGCCGCGCTCCAGCCGGTGGCCGCCGTCAATCAACAGCTCGGCCGCTGCGTCCCATTGGCCGCCGTCCTGCATGGCGGCGATCTCGGCAAAGTCCACCGAGTACAGCAGGCTACGGGCCGAGTGCAGCCCGCGCAGCTTAGACCGCACGCCGTCGTTGATCAGGCGATAGTATTCGAGGGAGGCTTCCCAGCCCATGCCCCCCAGCAGCCCAATCGTCTTGAGGTGGGGTGCGCCCTCGGCCTCACTCATCGAAGGCGTAGGTCGCCTCGCCGTAATAGCGGATTTCTTTAGTGCCCAGTTTGCGCTGCAGCCAGGCCTTCAGCCGCTCGTTCTTGGCGTCGAGGCTGTCGGGCGACATCAGCTCACTCAACGGGTAGTTGGTCCGCAGCGCCCGCCCGTGAATCAGGTGGCGCGTCAGCCCGGTCGGCAGCAGTTCGCCGTCGCGCGCCAGCGTCACCACCTCGGCCGCCTCGTAGTTGGGGAAGATCACCAGCCCGGTCAGGTCGGGGTACAGCGTTTGCGCCTCGGCCAGGTTATCGGTCGCCGCGCGGAACAGCCGCCCACGCGTCTTGTAGGTATCGACCAGGCCGTTCAGCAGGGCATTTTGAGCGTGCAGCGTGCGCGCCTCAGTGCGGGCGGCGTACACCCGGCCGTCGGCGCAGATCAGGTAGGCTAGCAGTTCGCGCCGCGCCAGCCCGGCCCGCGCTTGCAGGGGGTCGGTTTGCCGCAGCTCTAGCCCTTCCAGGTCGCGCATGGCGCCCAGAAAGTCGCCCACCGGCAGCCCGCACACCAGATGGTGCCAGGTGCTCAGCGTCACTGGCGGGTTCTCGTAGCGCACCACCTGCACCAGCACGTGCGGGTAACCCAGCAGGTGCAGCGCGGTCGTGCGGTTGGCGCCGTCGAGCACTACAAAGCGGCCCACCTCGTCGCCCAGTTGCGCCACGATGGGCGGGTTCTTCAGCACGCCCTCGGTTTTCAGCCGTTCGGCCAGGGGTGCGGTGCGCTGCGCGTCGTTGAACTCGTGCTCCACCAGCCCGGCCAAGTCTACAATGCGCAGGTCGGGCGTTTCGTTGTTTTGAGACGGATGTACTTGTGGCATGGTGATCATTCGTTTTCAGCGAACGCTAGATTCGGCCGTCTCTCGTACCCAGCCGCCCCCGAGTCCCTCAAGTCGCTTGACTTGAGTCCCCTGAGTCCCCCGAGTCCCCTTTTATTCCCTTTATCCCCCCCGTCGTCTTCTCCGGAACTTCTCCCCCTCCGCCAACGTCTTGCTGCTACTGGCTGTGTGACGCCAGGTAGTCCAAAATGTCGATCTTTGTCAAAATCCCGCTTACCCGGCCGTCTTCCATCACCACCGCCACCTGCCGGTTCACAAAGACCGACATCAGGGCTTCCAGCGGCGC
>JBBRZY010000192.1:0-7936 GCA_038252885.1 Anaerolineales bacterium
CTGGATGACAAGGACAGCATCGAGCTAACCCGCCGGGGTGAGCCGGTCGCGGTCCTGCTTTCCATGGACGCCTATCGCCGGCTGACCCACCCGCCCAAAGACTTCTGGGAGGCTATTCAAGAGTTTCGCCGGACTCATAACGTCGAGGATTTAGACGCTGAGCTAGATGTGTTCGACAACATCCGTGATCGGTCACCGGGCCGGGAAGTGGATTTGTGAGCATTCGCTATCTGCTTGATACCAATATTATCTCGAACGCCCTCCGCCCTCGACCACATGCCGCTCTGGCTGCTTGGCTAATGGAACATCGAGCCGAATCGGCGACGGCTGCTCCGGTCTGGCATGAGTTGTGGTATGGCTGCCAGCGACTGCCGCTTTCTGCTAAGCGCACGACCCTCGAAGAATATATCCGCGCGGCGATCATTGATGTTATGCCCATCCTGCCCTACGATGAGCACGCCGCGCTCTGGCACGCCAACGAACGGTCGCGCCTCGTTTCCATCGGTCAAGCCCCCGCTTACTTTGATGGGCAAATAGCCGCCATCGCGGCGATCAATGACCTCACGCTCGTGACCTTCAACACCTCAGATTTTCGGGGTTTCACCGATCTGAAAATACTTGACTGGTCCGCCTAAGCCTCCTGCGCTTTGGTAGTTGCGGCGAAGGTCCGCCCGTACGCCCTGTGCTATTATTCTGGCCGCGCCGCCCATCGTTCCCATTGTTGCCACTATGAAACTTCTATCACGCCTCCGCCTCCTGCTCATCGCCCTGCTGCCGCTCGCGTTGGCCACCGCCTGCATCAGCGGCCCGCCCACCGTGCCGCCCTCCACCGCCCTGGTGCAGGCCGCCGCCGAGACGGCCACCGCCCTGGCGCTGCTCAAAGTCACCCCGGCCACCGCGCTGCCGAGCGCGCCGCCGGCCGGCAGCCCCACCGGCCAGCCGCCTGCCGACACAGCCGTGCCGGCCGTCACCGCCACCGCCGCCGAGCCATCGGCCACGCCCTCGCCCCTGCCGCCGGCCGCCAGCGCCACCCCGGCCGGCCCGGCCACGCCCGACCCGAACGAGGCCGTGGGCGACATTATCTTCCAAGACGCGCTCGACGGCACCGGCCGTTGGTTCTGGAACTACAGCGACGAGGTGGCGGTATTTGGCGTTGACGCCGAGCGCGGCCAACTCAAGGGCACCATGCTAAAGACCGGCGCGGGCTGGCGCTTCACCTCCAGCGACGACACGCAGTCCTTCGGCGCTCAGCAGGTGCGCGTGACCACCCACACCACCGCCTGCGCCGACAACGACGAATACGGGCTCATATTCTGGGGCCGGCACGACGCCGACTACCACTACGACCTGTACCTGTTCACGCTGCGCTGCAGTGGCGCGGCCCGCTTCGCCGTCATCCAAGACACCCAGGTCACCGTGCTGACCGATTGGACCGCCTCGCCCGCGATCCACACCGGCGCGCCGGCCGACAACACGCTCATGGTGTGGATGGCGGGCGGCGAGTTCCGCTTCTACGTCAACGACCAATACCTATTCAGCGCGCAAGACACGACCCTGACCAGCGGCTTCTATGGCCTATATCTCAATGACCGCACGGCCGGCGGCGCGACCGTCTTCTATGAAGACCTGATCGCCCGCGCGGTCAACCGCTAGGCGTCCGGCGCGACGCGGAGGCAGCCATGGCAACCCCAACCAAGCTAGGGCAGGCCGGCACCACCACCGTTGACCTGAATTTGCGCGCCGGCCCCGGCACCGGTTTTGCCGTGCTGGTCGTGCTGCCGCCGCAAACCAGCGTCAGCCTGCTGGTCGAGCAGGGCGACTGGCTGCGGGTGACAGCGCTGGGCCAGACTGGCTGGGTGCACCGCAGCTTTGTGCGCCTCGACACACAGGGCGCCGACCCTGGCCTGCTGCGCCCGCGCCCCGACGCCGGCCCGGCCCCCCTGCCCGCTGGCCCGCTGGCCCCGCCCGCCGCCCAGGCCATCCGCCTGGCGGCCAACGCCGGCAGCAGCGAGCGGCAGGCGGCCAACATTTGGAACAAATACGGCGGGCTGTTGGCCGAGCTCTCGGCCAGGCTGCGGATTGATCCCGGCGCGGCGGTGGCCGTCCTCGCCATCGAGAGCGGCGGGCGCGGCTTCGCCGCCGACGGGCGCATGATCATCCGCTTTGAAAACCATCTATTCTTTCGGCAGTGGGGTAAAGACCACGCCGACGAGTTCAACCGCCACTTCCGCTACAGCCCGGAGAAGAGCTGGCTCGACCACCGCTGGCGGCAGTTCGCCAACCAGCCGTTCATCGAGTTCCACGGCAGCCAGGACGGCGAGTGGCAGGTGTTCAGCTACGCCCGCGCGCTGGACGACACCGCCGCCAAGCTCTCGATCAGCATGGGCGGGCCGCAGATCGTGGGCTTCAACTATGCCGGGTTGGGCTACGAGTCGGTCCACCAGATGTTCGACGCCTTCACCTCCGGCGACCGGCCGCAGATCGTCGGCTTCTTCGACTTCGTGCAGGGTCCCGGCCGCGACTCGCGCCGGGTGTTGGCGCTGCAAGCCGGCGACTTTACCACCTTTGCCTCGCTCTACAACGGGCCGGGCCAGGCCGCCAAGTACGGCAGCCTGATGCAAAGCGTGTTCGACACCTTCCGGCGTCTCCAGCCGGCCTAGCCGCCCTGATTGCGTTATGCCCGCTGCCAAAAAACTCGCCCGCAACAAACTCAACGACCTGGACGGCAAGACCTGGCTCAAGTTCCAGAAGTCGTGGTTCATCCACAACCCGCCGCCGCGCCGCAAAGATGTGCGCCTGCACCCGGCCAAGTTCCCCGAGACGCTGGCGGAGGAGTTCATCCGCTTCTTCACCAAGCGCGGGCAGACCGTGCTCGACCCGATGGTCGGCACCGGCTCAACCCTGGTGGCGGCGCTGCGGGCCAAGCGGCGCAGCGTGGGCATTGAGCTGAACGAGAAATACTTTAGCGTGGCCCAGCAGGTGGTGGCCGCTGAGATCGCCGCGCTGGGCAAGGTGCCGCGCACCCGCCACCCGCTGCTGTTCAATGCCGACGCCGCGCGCGTGGGCGAGCTTAAGCTGCCGCCGGTGGACTACGTGCTCACCTCCCCGCCCTATTGGGACATGCTGCGGGCGCGGGGGGCCGCCACCCAAAAGCAGCGCCGCGCCACGCCCGGCCTGGATGTGTTCTACTCCGACGACCCGCACGATGTGGGCAACACGGCCGACTACGACGAGTTCGTGCAGCAGTTGGTGGCGATCTACAGCGCGCTGCGGCCGGCCCTCAAGCCGCGCGCCTACCTGACCATCATCGTCAAGAACGTCAAGAAGGGTGGCCGCATCTACCCGCTGGCCTGGGACTTGGGGCGCGAGTTGGGGAAGGTCTACACCCTCAAAGACGAGCGCATCTGGGCCCAGGACAACCAGCGCCTGGCCCCCTATGGCCTGGGCAACGCCTGGGTCAGCAACACCTTCCACCACTACTGCCTGCAATTCCGGAATGATCTCGTTGAGCCTGTGCCATAACCGCTGCCTCTGCTCTTCTTTTTCTTTTTCTCTTTCTTTTTTCTTTCCTTCACCCCATGCCTCCTGCGATCCTCCGCCTGCCCTACGACGCCACGCTGACGCGGGCCGGCATTGAGTACGCCAAGAAGAGCCTGCACTACACCTACAACCGCATGCGGCTGGGCGCGGGCGCGCGGCTGCGCAAGATCGTGGCCGGCGTGGCGGTCGAGTTGGCCTTTCGGCGCTGGCTCGACGCCGAGGCCGTGCCGTTCGACGTGCTGGGGGCCACGCCCTTCACCGAGCGCGACCGCTACGACCTGCGCCTGGGCGGGCGGCGCTGCGACCTCAAGAGCTTTCTGGTCAGCGACAAGGCGCAGATCACGGCGCTGCGGCGCGACCCGACGCTGCTGTATGCGGCCGAAGCGCTGGTGCCCGAAGACCAGTTTCATAGCCCGTACCTGGAGGAGCAGGACGTTTACCTGTTCGGCTTCCTGGCCGGGCTGGAGACGCGCGGGGCCGAGGCGCTCCAGCGCGCACTGCGGGCGGAGCAGCCGGTTTATTTGCTGTATGCCTGCGAGCGGCCAGAGTGGCGCGGCAGCGGCGAGACCTGGCGCTCGCTGGGCCGGCTGATCGTCAAGTCTGACGCGCGGCAGACGCTGGCGCTGGAGGTCGGCGGGCAAGACCAGGCCCGCCGCGCCGTGGTCGAGCACCTGACGCTGCCGCCGCGCATGCGGGCCGTGACGCCGGCCGAGTATTACAGCCTGCTCTACCTGCACACCGCGCACCTGCCGGATGGGCCGCTGGGCGTGCGCAGCGCCGCGCTGCGCGAGACGCAGGTGATCGCGGCCAACGAATGGGTGAACATTTGGGTCTACGGGCTGGAGGTTTTCATCGCCGGCTGGCTGACCAAGGCCGAGTTCCGTGAGCAGGCCCGGCGGCTGCCGCGTGGCGCGGCGGTGTGGCAGTACCCCAAAACGCAGACTGACAATCGCGCCGTGCGGGTGTCGCAGCTCCGGCCGGTGAGCGAGCTGGCCGACATCGTACGGGCCGGCGTTAAGAAGTCAGCCAGTGGGCTCTGACATGCCAATGCGATGAGCAGCGACTCCCCGGCGTTCGACTGGGCGGCGCAGCGGCGGGCGCGCGTGCGGGCCGACGGCGCGCGCGTGTGGCTGGATGAGGCCGCCTACCCGCTGGACGCTGTGCTCGACTGCGGCGCAGCGCTTGGTCCGGTGCCGGTGCAGGCCGTGGCGGCGGCCGAGGTCCAGGTGGCGGCGCTGACCGAGGGCGAGTGCCGCATGCAGTTGGCCGCGCACGTCTTCACGCTCACCGCACACCCGCGCGCGCTTGACCACTACTTTCCCCTGGCGCGTGTGCTCGTCCCGCCTGAGCGCGACGCCTTCGATGCGCTCGTCAGCGCCGTGGCACAACACCCCCACCTGGCCGTGCGCCTCATCGGCCCCGGCCGCCGCGACCAAAGCACTGATCTCCCCGCCGCCGCCCGCGCGCTGGTGGCCGGCCACCTGGTCGAAACCTACTTCTACCGCCGCGACCTGCTCGACCATCTGCTGGGCCGCCCGCGCCATGTGCGGCTGTACACCACCCGCGCCGCCTACACCGACGACGGCGGCGAGGCCGGCGGCAGCTTCCACCCGGAGCGCGGCGCGGTGCAGTTGGTGCTGGCGCGGCTGTTCGAGGGCTTCAACGGAGAATGGCCTGGCGTCGCGCCCTTCCTGCACGAGCTTGGCCACTTGCTCGACTCGCTGGATGTGGCGACCGGCCGGCTGGGCCACAGCGAAGGGCTGCTGCCCGGCCTCAGCCCGCGCGACGGCGCGGCCTACACGCCCGCCGCCCGCGAGCTGTTCCTGCGCGGCAAGGCGCTCGAGCGGGCGCGCTACCTGGCGCTGGCCGAGGGCCGCGCCGGGCCGGACGACCCGCTGCCGGTGGGCCACCCCTACGTCTTTCAGAACAACACCGAATTCTGCGCCGGCTACTTCGAGATGTTCTTCCGCAACCCGCACTACCTGGCCGCGCTCAACCCCGACCTGCACGCCGCCTACGTGGCGCTGTTCGGCTACGACCCGCGCCGCTGCTGGCCGCAGGATTTCCCGTTCTACGTGGAGCAGAACCAGGCCTTCTATCGTTCCGGCCAGCGGCCGTGGCAGTTGGGCGTGACGGTGCCGTAGCTTGGACGGGACTACAATTGCGCGAGACATTTGGCAATCCTTCTAGGGGTCTATGAACACTCCAGTTGAATCGTTCACCTTTCCGTTCGGCCAGCCGGTGCGCTCATGCCGGCGCGCTAATCATGGGGGTGTATGTGGTCAGCCGGCGCAAGCGCTAGTCAAATCTGGTAAGCCTGATCTGGCCCGAGAGGCCGCGGTCCCCTCGGGCGCAGCGCGGCCTACCCGCCGCAGCAGGCTTCGTCCTCGCAACCGTCCGGGTCGCGCCAGTCGGCCCTTCGCATTCTGGGGACCTTACGGGATGGGCACATGTACGAGCTAATTGCTCCACCATGGATAGCGTTGGTGTTCGTAGTGCTCGCGACCACGATCGCGGCCTACTGGGCCTATCGTTCCTGGTTTGATTCGGATAATCTGCGCCAGGAATTGCTCATGAGGCAACAGCAACTTCCTGCGTGGTATCCTTTGCGAGGGTATTTTGTGCGTCGGTTACTACACCACCACGCTATCCGAGATTTTCGGATAATCAACACGATTGGCTTCCTTGGCGTGGTGGCGATGACTATCTTGCTATTTGTCGCGGCTTTCCTGGGCGCACGGTGATAGCGTGGCAAGTTTCAGAGGTAATCTTTGGATTAACCCCAGGTAAGGTCGCAGCACTCAATAGTGCAGGTCGCCCGGCCCCACGCACTGGCCGACACTAGTTCTGTCAGGGTGGCCCGCCCCCGCCCTGCTGCTGGCCGGCGCGTTAATCATGCGCGTGTCTATGCTGAGCCGGCGCAAGCGCTAGTCAATAATTTTGGCGCGCTCTGGCCCGAGAGGCCGCGGTCCCCTCGGGCGCAGCGCAGCCTACCCGCCGCAGCAGCTTCCGCCGCCACCACAGCAGCTATCGTCCTCGCAACAATCGGGGTCACGCCATTCAGGTTTCGTCATTGTTTTCACCTCCCTCCTTCCACGAGTCTTGTCTGATTACATAGATGGCCGTCTATATGTTCGTGATTATATAGAAGATTGTCGATGTATGTCAAGCGGCAATTGCGCGGCCGCCGCCCCCTCCCGCGCGCCCCGCCTAGAATCAAAAAACCGGCCCGCCGTCACGATCAATTGTGACGGCGGGCCGGTAGCGGTGCTTTGAAAAGTCTAGCTTAGGCCGCGTGCGCCGCGCGATTCTCCAGCAGCAGCGCATTCACTTCTTCCACCGCTTGCGGCAGCGGAATGCCCTCGGCCGCCGCCCACTCCTGGCATAGCCCGTCGCGCGTCTTGCGCAGCGCAATCGAGTCCGCCTCGTTCAGCGCCTTCACCCAGCTCAAAGCGGTCAGGTCGCGCACCACCTCGCAGATGGACTGGAACGAGCCGCCCTTCAACCGCCCCGACACCTCGGTCCGGCGTTGGCGCGCATCCGGGATCAGCTTGCCCGGCCGGCTGCGCAGGATGTCGCGGTACCGCGTCAAATCAGACTTAAGCGTCAGCAGCCGCAGCCCGCTGGTCGGCCCCGAGTCCACCGACACCCAGATCGTGCTGCGGTCAATCACCACTTCATAGTACAGCCGGTCCTGCGCGTCCTGAAAGCGCTTAGTCACCAGCGCCGTAATCCGGCCGATGCCGCAAGCCGTGTAGACCACCGAGTCGTCCACCTTAAAAGCCCGTACATTGGGGAGCGCTGTAGCCGCCATGGTTAGCGATTACCCCCGCGCCGCTTGTGCCCGCCGCGGTTGCCGGCGAACCCGGCCCCAAACGCGCCCCCGCGCGCCGGCGCCGCCCCACGCTCTTCGCGCGGCTTAGCCACGCTGACCTTCATCTCGCGCTCGTGTATGGCGAAATTGTCGAACATGCCGATGGCTTTCTGCGCATCGGGCTGGCTGCCGAAGGTCACAAACGCAAAGCCCTTCGACTGCCCGGTGTCGCGGTCTTTAATCAAGTCGATCGCCGTTACGCTGCCGGCCTGAGCAAACAGCGTGCGCAGATCATCCGCGCTGGTGTCATAGCTCAAATTGCCGACGTATAACTTCACATCCATGTGGGCGCTCCTTTCGGAAGTTGGGGGGTAAAAACTAGGCCGCCAAGCGCGACAGGGCCGGCGGCCCGCACCACTCAATCCAGTTTTCTTCTCACTCTGATGATACCACACTCTTCCCGCGAATCCGGCGCGGCGAATCGTTAAGGTTGGCGCGCCCTGGCGGGAGAGAAAAGAGAAAGAGAAAAAAGAAAAAGGTAGCTCCCAAGCGCGGGAAAAGGCCGCGTGTGAGGTCTGACCA
>JBBRZY010000193.1:0-7921 GCA_038252885.1 Anaerolineales bacterium
CTTCCCCGCGAGGCCTTCATTTCGGCCACCTTAGTGCTGCTCGTAACCGTTCCACTAGTGATCTCGACGCTTCGGTTTGTTGATCAAGCCCGCCGTCAGCGCGATATTCAAGTCGTCGTCGCCGACGAAGTCCTTCGAGGCCTGGCCGCGCAATTGGTGACGGTCGACATTATTGCCGATAACGCCACCGGCTTGCAGTTAGAGGTCACGGTTCGGACCGGGCAGCCGCCGGGTTATGCGGCCGTCGTGGCCCTGCAGGCCGCCATTGCCGGTCGCTTGCAGCGGGCGGTGGCGCTGTAATTGGCCGTCGTGCCAATCACCCGCCTCGATCCTCTCATCCCGCCGACCCCCACGCCCACCAGTACGGCCGGCCCGAGCGCCACCGCGACCATTACGCGCACACCGACGCAGCCGGCCACCCCCACGGCGACGATGCTGCCCCCCACGGCCACACCGACGGCCACTCCAACGCCCACCATTACCCCGACCCCGACCCCCAGTCCAACCGCCACGCCCGTGACAGCGCTGGTCGTCAATACAGGCGGGCAGGGCGCTGCGCTGCGCGCTGCCCCCGCCGGAAGCATCATTGCCTTTTTGGCCGAGGGCGCCGTCGTGCGCGTGCTCTACAACCGGGCTTCGCTCCCCGATGGTGACTGGCTCGAAGTTGCGGTAGAGTCGGGTCAAATCGGCTGGCTGCCTGCCCGCCAACTAGCCCAGGCGCCGTAATCTTGGCCCCCGTTTTCTGGGGCGGCATTGAAGATCGACTGGGCGGCCCCGCCCCACTGGGGCTAACTCAAATATCTGGCCGCCTTACGCCGACCGAGTGGGCCACTTGGCCGGCGCCGGCGCGCCGCCCGCGGGCGAGACTGAGTCTCGGATGGAGTGTTCGACATGCAGACGATGCGACGAATAGTTGATCGGTTCCACCTCTCGGAATCGGTCGTCTTAGGTGGTGCCGCCGTGGTGGTCGGCCTGGCGAGTGGCGCTGGGGTCTGGCTCTTTAAGGGCTTGATCAATCTGGCGCAGCTAGCCGCGTCCGACGGCCTGGGCGTTGAGCTTGGTCGCGTGGCCGCCTGGTTGGTGGTGCTGGTGCCGGTCATTGGCGGCCTGGCGGTTGGGCTGCTGGCCCATTTCTTTATCGGCACCGAGCGCCATCACGGCGTCGCCGGCATCATGGAAGCGGCCGCGCTTTCCGGCGGGCGTCTGCGCTGGAAGCGCATGCCCATCAAGACCGTGGCCGCCGCCCTATCCATTGGTTTTGGCGCTTCCGTCGGCCCCGAAGATCCCTCCGTTCAAATTGGGGCGGGCTTGGGTTCGATGGTCGGGCAGGCCGTGCGCTTGTCCGATGAGCGCGTCCGCGCGCTGGTGGCGGCCGGGGCGGCCGGCGGCATTGCGGCGGCCTTCAATGCCCCCATCGCTGGGGTGTTCTTCGCGCTGGAGATTATCTTGGGCGAGATCAGCGGCAGCGCCTTGGGCATTGTTCTGCTGGCGGCCGTGATCTCGGCCGTCTTCACCCAGGCAGTCTCGGGCGCGCAGCCGGCCTTTCACATTCCGGCCTATGCCTTCAAGTCGGCGGCCGAGCTGCCGCTCTATCTGGGCCTGGGTCTGTTGGCGGGGCCGGTGGCCGCCCTGTACGTGCGCCTGCTCTATCTGGCCCAAGACGGTTTTCATCGCTGGCACATTCCGAGTTGGCTCAAGCCCGCCGCTGCCGGTTTGGCCGTCGGCCTGGTTGGTCTGTTCCTGCCGCAAGTCATGGGGGTCGGCTACGAGGTCATCGAGCAGGTTTTGGGGGGCGGACAACTGGCGTTGGGGTTGCTGTTGGCCTTGCTGGTGGCCAAGCTGATCCTCACGCCGATCAGCATTGGCGGCGGTTTTCCCGGCGGGGTGTTCGCGCCCTCTCTGTTTGTGGGTGCGGTGCTGGGGGCGGCCTATGGGCTACTGCTCGACCAGCTTTTTCCGGCGCTTAACGTGGCGCCGGCGGCCTTGGCCCTGGTGGGCATGGCGGCCGTGCTCGCCGGGGCGGTCCATGCGCCCCTGACGGCCATCCTGCTGCTGTTCGAGATGACCAACGACTATCGCATCATTCTGCCCCTCATGTTCGCCGTCTTCGTCAGTCTGGCGGTCTCCCGGCGCATTCAACCTGACTCGGTCTACGCGCTGGGCCTGGCGCGCAAGGGCATTCGCCTGCAGCACGGTCGTGACGTGGATGTGCTCGACGGCCTACGCGTGAGCGAGGTGATGCAGCCCGACCCGCTGGTGCTGTACGAGCTAGACACGCTCTCGAAGGCCGTCGACACCCTGACGACGACGCACCGGCAGGGCCTGCCCGTGCTCAATGCCGCCGAGGCGCTGGTTGGCATTCTGACCGTCCAGGATATTGACCGGGCGCTGGCCGGACCGGAGCCGGCCAACCTGAACGTAGGCGAGGTCTGCAGCCGCGACCTGTTGACGGCCTACCCCGATGAGAGCGTGGGCGCCACGCTCCGGCGCATGAGCGCGCGGGATATTGGCCGTTTGCCCGTGGTTTCGCGCCGCGATCCGCGCCAATTAGTGGGGCTGCTGCGCCGCAACGAAGTCGTCGGCGCCTACGACGCCGCGCTAACGCGCCGGGCGGCCCAACGCCACAGCGTGCAGCACGCGCGGCTCGACAGCCATGTCCCGCCTGGCGTTTTGGTAGAATCCTTTCGCGTGTTGGCTGGCGCCGCCTGCACCAACCAGGCCGTGGCGGCGGTGGCCTGGCCGCGCGACTGTCTGCTGGTGAGCCTGCGCCGTGGCCGGGAGACCGTCATTCCGCGCGGCGACACGATCATTCAGGCCGGCGATACCATCGTGGCGGCCGGCGACGCCAACTCGCTCAAGAGCGTGCAGCAGTTGTGCGAATTGCCGCCGGCGGCCTGAGGTTCGTTGCAACCGCCCCTTTCTGGCGCTTACTGGTCGTCGTCCGCAGCCGCCTTGGCTTAGTCGGTTAGCTTAGGAGGTTCCCCATGCCCCCCTATCGCATTCTCACGCTGGACGGTGGCGGCATCCGTGGCGTCATCACCACGGTGCTGATGCAGCGGCTGAACAAAGAGCCCGCCCTGACTGGCTGGCTCGACTCGGTTGACCTGATCGCTGGCACCTCCACCGGCGGTCTGCTGGCGCTGGGCCTGGCCAAGCCCCTGGCGCTCGATGAGATCCGCGCGCTCTATGTTGAGAAGGGCGCCAAAATCTTCGACGACTCGTGGCTCGACAATTTGCTCGACCTTGGCACCATCATCGGCGCGCAGTATAGCAACGCCCATCTCACCAAGGAGCTGCAGCGGTTGCTGGGGCAAACCACCCTCAACCAACTCGCCAAGCGCGTGCTCATCACCTCCTTTGACCTCGACAACGAAGACAAGGTCGCCTCGAAGCGCAAGTGGAAGCCCAAGCTGTTTCACAACTTCCCCGGCCCCAATACCGACAAAGACCTGCTGGCCTACAAGGTCGGCCTGTATACCAGCGCCGCGCCCACCTACTTTCCGTCAGTGGATGGCTACATCGACGGCGGCGTGTACGCTAACAACCCCAGCATGTGCGCCGTGGCCCAGGTGCTCGACCCGCGCTACAAGCTGGGCGTCAACCTCTCGGATGTGGTCTTGCTGTCACTCGGCACCGGCATGTCGCTGGTTCACATCGAGGGGAAGTCCCTCGATTGGGGCCTGGCGCAGTGGGCCAAGCCGCTCATCGACCTGATCTTGGACGGCGTGTCGGGCATCGCCGACTACCAGTGCGAGCAAATTCTGGCCGAGAAATATCAGCGGCTCGCCCCGGTCTTCCCGGCCGGTGTGTCCATGCCGCTCGACGCCATCAAGCGCGTCCCCGATATGATCGCGTTCGCCGAGAAAGTGCCGTTGGCCGACACCATCGCTTGGCTCAAGAAATTCTGGCTGCCGGCCAAGTAACGGGCGGGGCGGCCGCCTCACGGCCAACGGCAAGTCTCAAACGGAATGCCGTGCGCTTCCGGCCATTCCCGGAAACTGGTGTCCGCGCGCGCCGCTCCTGCCTCAGCAGCAGCACGCCCCTGTCTTTGTAGGCCGCCGGCACCGCCCCGTTGTCGCTCCGCTGCGCCTCCAGCGCCCGGTTATCGCGGATCACAGCCCAGATGGTAGACTTGAAGCGTTCGCCCCCCAGCCGCTTGATGGTCACCGCCGTCAGTGGTTCCATCATCTGCACGTCTATCCGCGCCAGTGCAGCGCGCGCCTCGTCAGCCGTTCGCCGCCAGCGTCAATTGCACCACGCTCATCCGGCGCGGTAGCAGCTCGCAGCGCACCGTGCCGTAGCTCACGCTCAGCGCCGCCTGTGGCGCACCGAACAAGTCGCACAGTTGCGCGCTCAACACCCGCAGCAGCCCCGACCCAATCTCGGCTATGTGCGGCGTGTCGCTGGCGTTCCACAACCGCAGCCAGGCCGTCCCTGGCTCCGGTCCGGCCAGCACCTGCATGGTGAGGATTGGATCAGCCGGCAGGCGCAGCAGGCTCCCGCTGGCCGGCCAGGTCGCCGTTGGCGCGGCTGGCTCGCCCAGGTGCTGCACCACCAGCCGGCTGTGCGCCGCCTCCGCGCCACAGCGCTGGGCGCGGGCCTCGTCAAACGCCCCCCCATAGGGCCAGAGCCGATAGCGGGCGTGCACCCGCCCCGGCTGGCTGGCCTGGAAGTTGGTCATCCAGTAGTTGTTGGTCACCCACCCCAGCAGTTGCGCGCGCTCCAGCTTAAACTCGGCCTGGTGGCTGGCAAAGTGAAAATCGCCCAACTGCACCAGCGGGTTCTCCGGCAGCCCCACGACCACGCCGCGCTGGCCGTCGTTGAAGTCCAGCCAATCCTGCACGGTGAAGTAGTCGCGGCACACACCCGGCAGTTGCTCGCGCCCCGGTTCGAACGCCACGCCGCCCACGTTCAGCCGCACCGTGGCCCCCGGCAGATTGAACGGGAAGAGCACATAGGTCGCCTCGGGGAAGTCGTCCGTCCCCATGTCCCACTCGGCCTCGCACTCGATGTAATCGCCGGTGTTCGGCAAGAACACGCGCTGCACCAGCCGCCGTACGTTGGGGTGATCCAGCGTCTGCTCCACGCTCACGCCCAGCCCCGTGCGATACACCTGATGGCTGGTCACGCCCGTTGGCCCGGTGCGCTGCGCCGCCCAGCCGGGTTGCCAGCCGGGCGGCGAGTCCAGCGTGGCGAGCCAGTCGGTGTTGTATTGCAGCTTACGCCCGGCCACCGCGTCGGCCGCGCGGGGCGTCTCATGCACAAAGCTGTGCAGCGGTCGCCCGGCGCTGGGGTCGGCCCACTCCCACTCGGCTTGCTTGTCATACAGCGAGACCAACCCGCCGCCCACCGCGTCAAACGTCAGCCGGAAGCGCGCATTCTCGATCACGCGCTCCGTGCCAATCGGCTGCAGGTCGGCCTTCTCAATCGCGCTGTGCGGCACGCTGGCGTAGCCAAAGCCCGGCACCAAGGTGGGGGGTAGATAGTAGCCCCAGTTGCCGGCCATCAGCGCCGGCACGCGCCCCGCATTGATGCCCGTGGCGGCGGCGCTGTGGCCCTGATAGTGCCGGCTGGCGGTCGTGTCATTGGCCAGATCGCGCGGTTTGACGCTGTTGCTGTCCACGTGGCCGAACAGCATGCGCGGCCAGGGCAGCGGGTTGAAGATCAGCAGGTCGTCCGCCGCCGTGCGCGCCACATGCTGGGCCAGGTCGGCCAACGCGTCGCGCTGCAGCAGCAGGCTCAGGCTGCGCGCCTGGTAAGCATAGGCCTGCTTGTGCACTTGCATCGCAACGCTGTCTTCCAACTCCGGCGCTTCCACGCCCGTGTCCGCGCCAAAGGTGTGCTCATCCCACAGGTTGAGCGCCGTCCAGGCCGGGGCGCGGTAGCGCGTAAACGATTGGTCGGCCCAGGCCGTGCCGGGCGCGGCGGTGCGCGGCAGCGTGCGCCCGGCGGCATACAGCGCGTCGGCGTTCAGTAGGCGTGTGCGGCTGGCGCGGTTGGTCGCCATCTCACGCGCCGCGCTGCCACTGCCAAAATTCCAATAGTCGGTCCAGTCGCCGCGCCGCAGCGGATACTCGACCGCCTCGGACGCCACCGCCGCCCACCACTGGCGCGGCGTCGCCATCACAATCCGGGGCGTGCGGCCGGCGTCGTTCCAGCGCCGCGCGAAGGTCAAGTAGTCGGCGCACGGCGCGGCGTTATCGCCAAACGGATGAATGGCGTGCACCATCAGGCTCGTCAGCGGATAGTGCGCCTCGGCCAGGTGGCGCTCGACGCGCGGCCACCAGCTTTCGAACCGCGTGGTGGTGTCGTCGGCCAGCCCAAAGTCGTGGCCGTGAGCGTAGTGCCAGCCGTTGTAGGTCAGCAGCCGCCGGCCGCTCGGCCCCTCCCACTGGAACAGGTTGGGCCGTGGCTCGGGCGCGCCGCCGTAACCGGGGTTGATCGCCATCGCAAAGCGGTCAATGCCCGCGTCCAGCAGCACCTCCACCAGCGGCCAGTTCTCGCCGTTCACATCGCAGTTCATCGCCGCCGTGATGGTCAGCCCGTAGTCGGCCCGCAAGCGCGGCAGCGCCGCCAGCGACTCGACCATCTGCACCGGGTCGTACAGCGGCGTGAGGTTGGCGAACATGGCTGTCACTTCCAGCAGCCCGGCGCGCTCGGCCCACATCAGCCGGTCAACGTCGGCCGCCTTGGCCTGCCGCAGCCATTGGTCGAGCACGCCGGTCGTCTCCACCGTCCAGCGAAAGCGGTCGTCGGCCTGCGCCTCGTCCGCGTACTGCTCGATGTAGTTCAGCGCCTGGTTAATGAAGCGCCCGTGCAGCTCCCACACAATCGGCTGATCGTGGGTGAAGCCAATATCGGTGTGACTGTGATGGATGAGATAGAGCGTGGTAATCGGCGGCATGGGCTAAGGCCAGGCCGGGTAGTTCACGGCCGCGCCGCGCAGCCCGGTGCTGGCGTTCTGGCCGATGTGCCAGCGGCCCAGGTTGGCCCAAAACAGCACGCTCAGGTCCGGCCCGCCAAAGCACACATTGGTCGGCGCGCCCAGCAGCGTGCCCTCGTAGTCGTCCATCAGCACCGTCAGCGTGCCGTCCGGCCGCACTACAAAGATCGTGTCGGGCCGGTAGCAGGCCACCAGCACCTCGCCGCCCGCCGTGAACGCCAGCCCATCCGGCACGGTGTGCGGCAGGTAGGCCACCACCTCGGTTGGGCCGGCCTTGCGCCCGCCCTCGATCGGAAAGCGCACGACGCGCGGCGCGTTGAGCGACATCGCCAAGTACAGCCACTGCCCATCCGGGCTGACCGCGCAGCCGTTGGGGAACTGCTTGCTCTCGGTGTCGATCAACGCCGCCTCGCCCCCGCCCGGCGGGATGCTCCACACGCAGCCGTCGTCGCCCTTCCAATGCCCCGAGTCGGCGATGTACAAATTGCCCTCGGCGTCGAAGGCCGGGTAGTTGGGCGTAATCATCGCCCGCCCCGCGCCGCCCCGACTGTAGTCGCTGACCGCGCCCGCCGCCGTCACGCGCTTCACGGCCTGGTCGCCGGGATTGCACACATACACGCTGCCGGCCGCGTCTAGCGCCAGCCCCAGGTTCAGGCTGCCAGTGCTGGCGTACTGCGTGGCGCGCCCCGCCTGCCAGTCAATGCGGTAAATTTGCCCGCCCTCGCCCCCGGTATACACGTTGCCGTCCGGCCCATACGCCACGCCCTCGGGGTGATCCAGGTCACCCACGCACACGCGTCCGTCCGTCAGATTGATGAGCGGCATCTGCTCGTCTCCCTAGTAGTACAACGAGACTTACAGGTACTACGAGACTTCCGGCCTTTTAGACTTTGAGCGCTGCCGATACTGCTTGAGCGTGCGCTTGCGATGAGATCGATAGGCAGCGTGATTGCGATGTTGAAGATACTCGAGCGTGGC
>JBBRZY010000194.1:0-7918 GCA_038252885.1 Anaerolineales bacterium
AAGCGGCAGGTCGTCAGGTCGCGGCTGAGCATCAGGTTGCGGCTGTGGCAGTCGCCGTGCACGAAGCCGAGCGAGGGCGGGTTGAGCAGCGCCTCGTAGCGCCGCAGTTGGTGCAAATACCAATCCAGCGGGCGGTAGCGGCGGCGGTTGGCCGACAGCGGGCCGTTGAGCCACTGCTTGAGTTCCGGGAAGGCCTGCGGCTGCGCCAGCCGTTCCAGCGCGTCGGCCATCGGCGCCAGATACACCACATCCAACTGGTGGCCCAAAATGCTCGGCCGCCGATCGCTGGCGTGCAGCCCGTGCAGCACCGTGCTCACCGCCCCCGCCACCTGCGCGGCAATCCGGCCCTTCTCCTCCGCCAAGATCACCGGCCGGTCGAGCTGGCCCAGCACTTCCGACAACGGCTGCATGTCGGCCAGGTCTTGCATGATCAGGTAGCCCGGCGCGTGACCGTCCGGCAATTGCGTGTGCCGCGCGAACAAATGCTGCAGCGGCTCCGGCAGCGCGCCGTAGCGCTGGATGGCGCGCGCCAGCACTTCCGGCGGCCCCTTCTTGACGATCAGCCGCAGCGTGTCGCGCGGCGTCGAGAGCGGTGTGCCGTGCTCGTCGGTGCTCTCGGTCGTCAGCCCAAAGCGCACCCGGTAGACTTCGCCCCGCGCACTGGTGCCGGTCAGGCGCTGCGGCGTGGTCAGTTGCACCCGAATGGTCTGCCGGATCAGGCTGGCGAACTCGGCCTCCAACAGCGCCTGCTCCTGCCGCTGCTCAGCCTCCACACTCGCCAGGCTGTCGGCCCACAGCTTTTCGAGCAGGCCCGTGCGTAAAGCCTCGCCATGATGCGCGATCAGCAGCCGCAGCACCAGCGCGTGATATGAGATCGGCTCGCGCTGGCAGTCGTCGCCTTCGTAGCGCAGGCGAATCTCGGTCAGCAAATTTTGCACCGCCCCGCGCACCTCCGCCTGCTGCGGGTAGCGCTGCTGCAAATGGATGCCGACATACAGCCGGTCGGAGCGGCGCAGTTTGTCGCTCGGCGTGCGCAGCGCGGTCAAGAAGATTTGCCGCGCGGCCTCGGCCCGCTCGCTCTCCAGCTTCAGCAGCCCGAAGCGTCCCAACAGCTCGAACGCATAACTGGCGTCCCCGATGTTGGTCAGGTCGCCGGGGCGCAAGCCGGTTTGTTCGGGTGAGGGTTGGCCGCCGGCCGCCTGCGCCAGCCAGGCGTCGAAGGCCGGGTTCAGCGCCGCCAATGCCTGGTCGCAGCGGGCGCGGTACTCGGGTGCCAATAAGCTGTGGGCATCCAGTTGGGCCAGCGTGTCGAGCCAGATCAGCGCCACCAGCGTGGGGTGCAGGTCAATCGGGGCGTCGCGCAGCCAGCCCGTGGCCGGGTCGAAGTGCTGGTCCAGCCCATCAAAGTCGGTCATCAGCCGGGCCGGGTCAAACTTGCCCACCTGGGCCAGCACCTTGAAGCGGCTGGGGTATTGTCGGAAGGGGCGCAGATCTTCGGGCGGCACATCCAGCGGCAGCGCGATCAGCCAGTTGGCGGCCGGCTCGGCCAGGTGGTTGGTCAGCCCGCGCAGGTTCAGCTCATACAGCGCTTCGAGCACCTGGCAGGCGTATTGCAGCGTGCGCAAGCCGCGCTCGCCCCGCCAGATGCGTTCCTGCGGGTCGCGCTTTTGCTCCAGATAGCGCAGCAGGTACACCGCTAGTTCGGTGTTCTTGTGCGCCTCCGTGCCGCCGGTCGCCACGAAGGGGAGGGGGGTGGGCATTTTGCTGTCCTGTTCGTGGTCATCATCCGCCGGGCGCTGCCGCCCGGTCGTCGCCGCCTTGCTTACATAGATTATATTGCGACGTGCGTTTTTCGGCTTGAACGTGTGTTTTGAGGCTCTTTGGAAGCGCGGAAATGTCGCCCTAGAACAGGCTCACGTTGGTGAACTGTGGAAAGGCGCGCCAGTACATCCCCCACCCGGCGAACAATAGCACCACCAGCAGACAGGCCTGGAAAACGAAGGCGAATCCGGGCTACGGAGCGGCCGTGTATAGGCTGCGGAAAGCAGACTATACACGGCCTATTTCACAATCAGCGGCAGGTAATTCTTATTGGGCAATGGAATCATCACAACCGCCGTACCCAAGTAGTTTTGAGACTCATCCCCGCGAAACTTATTGATAACGATCTGATACTGCCCGGGTTGCAAGGCTACAAATTCCACTATTTCGTAATTATTGTCAAAGCTAGCTGAAAGGGCCCCTGTGACCCATTGCCCATCGGGGCGTTTGATCCGTAAATCAAGGTCAGTATCCAAGCGACTGAAGCTATAGTTGTTGGCTGGGGTATCGGCATTGGCCCACCAAGCAATAGCGACACGAACGAAAGTAGTAGTGTTGACGCTGAATGTGCGTATTGTGTCTGTGCCAATTGGGAACCCTGAATTTGAGATTGACTCACCCCACCAACAAGACGAATTACATGCGTTTGAAGCTGTGCCACGAATTTGGGCGGCCCTATCCGCTAAGTCGGCGTTTATTGCGCCTGCACCATCTTTCAAATCACCTTGACCACGCACGATAGTGGATGGGCCTACAATGTTGTGGGTAGCAGACGCCATGATAATTGCGCGCATTGCCTCAGGCCAACTACCCAGCGAAGAGTTACGATTGATTAGTAATGCGGCTAATCCTGCGACTTGTGGGGCAGCTAAACTTGTCCCCGTCTCTGTTCTGACCGCATTGCCAATTTCGAGGGCGGTGACACTGACACCCACGGCGACAATCTCAGGCTTTTCACGGTCTCCATGGGGGCTGGTCGGATTGATGTAGGCTGAGCCGGACCACATTTAATCGTCCAGCCAATCGAGATTGTTGTTATCATCGTATGCACCCACCGCTAATACATTCCAAGCCTTTCCTGGGCTGGTAATACTCGCGGATGTAATGCTATTGCCTGCAGATTTCGTGATGAATCGGAATCTCGCGCGAGCCCAATAGTCAAAGGCCCTGTCTGTCCAGTTGATATTGTTGTTTTCTTCAAATCCCGCGCTGAAATTTACTATCCTTGCCCCTTGATCAAAAGCCCATACTAGGGCGGTAATTGTATCAGTAGACGATCCATCTTCTCCGGCGCTCAAAACGGTAGCCCCGTACGCTATCCCCCTATAAGTGCCATGAAAACTGGCTGCGACACTCGCCACCATGGTCGTGTGCCAGGAAACGCCTACTGCTCTGGTTGCTACGGCGTGATGAAGATACGTGTTATTCTGGGCCACATTCCCGCTTTCTAGTATTGCGATAGTGATGCCGCTACCAGTGAATCCTCTCGCCCACACTGTTGGGGCCAGGGAGTTTGGCACGGCGGAGTTCAACTCTGGGCTTTCCTTAATGTCAGCTAGGGATATGTTGCCTACATCCTCGCGAATACTCAATTCAAGGATAACATTCTTGGGCAACACGGCTGTAAAGGTCGGCATTCCCTCATAGGTGGTTACAGGAAATCCCTGCTGTTCCAGCTCAGTCACCAGTGGTAAGGTGCGGAGTTTCATCTCATCGCTTATTAGAGCCACATATTCAGCTTCGATTTATTGGGCCAGTTTAGGGTCATCCACATCCATCGGCTTACCTGAGCGTTCGATGGCGGCTTGCGCCTCAGGATATTTGGCAGCAATGACGACAAAAATGCTTGCTTGTAAATCGGCCAGTGTCTTTTGCGGTTGCGAAGCCATCCAGACTGCCACAGTCAAGGTGTCATTATCGTCAAGTTCGTGCAAACGCAGATAGAGATCAGGTTGAAGTTTGCCATACTGTGTTTCATAGGCCAGTGCTTCAGAATCCAGCAGAGCTGAAATGTCCTCTTCGATCGTGTAGTCGGCCAAGTCCACTAGCAGCTTATATATTTGTCCATTCGGGCGAGTATCTATCAGGGTGACCACTTGAAATCCTCGCCCCAGGGATGGGTATTCGGTAGGGTGGTCACCCTCAATCATCAATGCTTCAACCGGTATACCATCACGATTGGCGATATATTCCCTAGCCATTTGAGCTGCTGCGGATGTTTTAGGGGCGGGCAACGTGATAGGCGTAGGGCTAACTGATGGAGCAGGATATCCAGAAGAGCCAGAAGTTGCTGGGGCCGGATACGCCACATTTAGGGCACTAGGCGAATCACTTTGGGCGGCAACAAGGGCGTTGATTGAAAAGACTGCGAGGACCGCGATCGTGATGCCCCATATTGCCCTGGTGCTCTTACTATTGGTCATGGTGTTTTAACCATACTTTCGTTTTGAATTATGGGAAGACGTATGAAAAATCGGAGATGACTGTTTCATTGGCCAGTAGATTGAAGGTGATTCCTCTTCCCGTACTTTCCAACCTCTGCAATTGCACCAGGTGGTAAGGGGAAGTCACCAGGTCAGCCTTTTGTACATCGGGCCCAGGTTCATGGAATTGGACATATACATTTACAGTATCGCCCAACTGGGTAACGCGACTAATTTCCACGCTGTATCCTAAAGTTGGTTTCCAACCTTGAAACACTGCGAGAACGAACTGCTGAGTGTAATCAATTTCTTGAAGTTTCTCCTTAGCATTGTCACTGATCCATGTGCTTAATGTCATGGCCTCCTCCGGGCTGGAAATTACCATGAGGCTTGACTCCCTATCTTCATATGTGATACCAGTGCCCGCCGTCTCATTCTGCTCAATGGTCTCAAACGGCAAGGTGATTTCTTTTGGTTTGGGGCTACAAGCGCCCAATCCGAACGCCGCACTAAACACCATGCTGACTAAGATGATAATGGTATCGAATGCGAGGTGGTTGCCTTTCTGTTTGTTTGGTATTTTGTACTCTCCTGTTTGAATACGGCACTTCGGCTTGCCAGGCCGATTTTGCGCTTGTTTCAAGTGAACAGCTTGAGCGCTATCGTGTCCCCTGGCAGCGTGATCATGCGCGTGTAGCGCAGCCCCGCCTTCTCCAGCACGTGGATCGACCGCGCGTTGTCGGGGGCCACAATCGCCACGATGCGCGGTAGTTTCAGCGTCTCTAGCCCGTAGGCCATCACCGCCGCCACCGCCTCGGAGGCGTAACCCTTGCCCCAATACTGCGGCAGGTAGGCGTAGCCCACGTCCACGTCGTCCAGCCCCGGCCGCCGGATCAGTCCGGTCAGCCCCATTGGCTCGCCAGTGGCCTTAAGCATGACCACATACTGCCCGAAGCCGTTCTCTGCGTACTTCGCAAGAATGCGCGTCTCCAGCAGCACCTCGGCCTCCGCCACCGTGCGCACGCCCCAGTCGCGGATGAACTTAATGTAAGCCGGGTCGTTCCACAACCCCAACAGCCACCAAGCGTCCGCCAGCACCGTCTGCCGCAGCACCAGCCGTTCCGTTTCCAGAACCGTTGCCTCAGCCGTCATCCCTTGCCTCCTGCCACCGCAGCCTCTGCCCTCACCCCACCGCCTTGCCTTCCTTTTTCTTTTTCTCTTTCTTTTTCTCTGCCTTTGCTTTTCCCCCGCCGCCTACCACAACGGTTGTGCCGCCGGGTCTCTAAGCCGCAACGCCACCCCTCCCGCCCCCGGCGCTTCCGGCTCTGGCAGCTTGTTCACAAACGCCTCGAACAGACTTGAGAACAAGAATGGCGGACCCCCCACCACGAGCCCGCGCAGCCGCAGCCGCGTCAGGTCCGCGTCGTCCACCGCGCTGCGCGCCTCGCGCGCCAGCAGCCAGGCCGTGCGCTGCTCAGCCGCGTCCAGGTCGTTCCAAATTGCGTTGCATGGCGCGATGATCGCCGGGTCCGTGATCAGCCCTGGCTCGATCGCGGCCCAGGCCAGCTTGCGGCGCGTGCTCAGGTAGATCAGGCTGGTGGTCAGCAGCCGCGCGTGCCCGCCGCTCACGCGGTAAAGCGTCTCGGCTTCTTCTGGGTCAATCGGCGGCTCCCACTCCAGCGTCTTGCGCGCCACCGCCACCCGCGCGTCCGCCGGGCTGTACGGCCGCACCGGAAACGTGTGCTGCTCGAACAGCTCCGCCAACTTGCCTGGGTCCGGGCCGGCCGCCTCCGCTGGGCGGGCGGCGGCCAACTGTCCTGGCTCGCGCCGCAGCGCCAGC
This sequence comes from Anaerolineales bacterium, assembly GCA_038252885.1. Lineage (GTDB taxonomy): Bacteria > Chloroflexota > Anaerolineae > Anaerolineales > UBA6663 > JADZEK01. The sequence continues at coordinate 6,085 of JBBRZY010000194.1, forward strand.
ACATAGCTCAATTGATACTTGTGGTCGTCCCGCAGGGCGCGCAGTTCGCGCAGCAGCCCGGCCGGCAGCCGCGTCAGCGCGCCATCGAACTCGTCGCACATGAAGACAATGCGCCGGCCGCGCTCGGTGCAGGCGAAGTCGAGCACTTCCTTCAAAGGGGTGGCCGACGCCGGAAAGGACGTAGTCAGGGCCGCCTCCGCCACACTACGCAGCGCGGCCTGTTCGGCGCGCGGCCACTGCTGGTCATGCGCCTCGGCCAACACCGCTCGCACCAACTCGCGCCAGATCGCCCCCGGCTCGCGCCACTGGTCGGCCTCCACGAACACCGGCAGCGTCGCAGCCGCGTCCGCGCCCAAATAGTGGGCCGCCACGCGCGGCTGCGCCATAAAGCGCAGCGCGTTCGACAGCCCGCCCCCCGCCACCCCCACCAGCGCCACCGACCAGCCGCCCTTAATCGCGGCGTAGACGTGCGGCGCCAGCTCCTCGCGGAAGCTGAGTGGCAAGTCGGGCGGCTGAAAGCGCGCTGCGGCAGACAAGGGGGGAAGAGTTAGCTGGCCTTCTCGATCACGCGGTCGAGAAGGCCCGGAAGGCGTTTTCGCCCAGCATGGCCGTGCTCACCGCCGTCATCGCCACCAGCAGAAACAGGTCGCCAAAGATGCCGCTTGTGACCGGCAGCGAGGCGAATACGTAGCGGTAGACCACCAGGATCAGGTGGAACAACACGATCGCCAGCATCGGGATGGCCGCCAGCCCAATGGTCCGGCCCGGCACCACCAGCCGCAGGCTGAGCACCGTCACCATCACCACCGCCAAGATGCCGACGACGAAGACGTATTGCAGGATCGAGTAGGTTTGGGCATTGACGATCAGCGTCGCGCCCAGGTAAGTGAACCAGGCGACCACCAGGTAGGCCCAGGCAAACACCCGCGCGAACAGCGCGAAGGCCCCGCTGCCGAAGCGCCGCTGGCTCAGCGTGCCCAGCCCCAGCCCGATGACGTACACCAGCGCCAGGACCAAAACCTTGACCACCAGGTTGTCGGTCGCGCTGGCGATCAGCACGTCGTACACCAGCCGCGTGACGCCCGCCAGGTTAATCAGCAGGCAAGCCGCCGCTAGCGCCACGATCAGCGGGCCGACAATCTGGCGTTGGTTGTTAGACGGCAGGTTAGTCGTCATCGGCACCCTCCACTCCTGAGGCAGAATACCACGCGCCCTAGGGCTTGTCTAGCGAACGCTGCCTGATCTATATCCAAGTCTCTATCAGTCGCCGCCGCCAAGCGGTCCGGCATTTATGCTAGAATAACCAGCGATGGCCGCTCAAACAACCTCTCCCAACACCGTCGCCCCCGCCCCGCCGCCGCGCCCGCGCGTGCGCAACCCGCACACCCAGGCCCGCATCCGGCGCGACGTCCTCTGGCAGATCGGCCTCCCGCTTGGGCTGGCCGTCGCCGCCGCGCTCACGGCCGGGGTGCTGCTCATCCTGCCCGGCGGCGCGCCCGCCCGCTCTCCCTGGGCCGATGTGTCGCTGATCCTGCTCACGTTGCCGGCGGCGGTTCTGGCGGTGCTCGTGCTGGCGCTCATCGTCGGGCTGATCGTTGCCCTCTACTTTGTGCTGCGCGAGCTGCCCGTCTACTTCAAACTGGCGCAGGACTTCCTGGCCGTCGCCAGCTATCGTGTTCAAACCGGAGCCGCAAAGGTTTCGGATGTGATCTTGTCCATTCGGTCGGCGGCGGCCGGGGCGCAGCGGGTGGCCAAAGACCTCCGCCGCGTCGTTCAACGAGGAGGCTAGCACATGGAAGTCGGTTGGCGACAAAAAGCGCTCGTGATTGGCAGC
>JBBRZY010000195.1:0-7909 GCA_038252885.1 Anaerolineales bacterium
CAGCGGCAGGTTCAGGTCGAGCAGGATCACGGCCGGCCGCGTGCTCGTGTCGCGCCCCGCGTAAGGCCCGGTGGCGAACAGCCAGTCGAGCGCCTCCACGCCGTTACGGCAGACCATCAACTCATTCAGAATATTGTTCTTGCGAAAGGCGCGCTTGGTCAGGGCTTCATCGTCGGCATTGTCTTCGACCAGCAGAATGATTTTTTCACTCACGAGACACTCCTCCTAGGCGTCGGCTGGCGGCGTATTGTCCGCCAGCGTAAAGTAAATTGTCGCGCCGGCGCCCACCTGGCCCTCGGCCCACACCCGGCCGCTGTGCCGGTTGACGATGCGCTGCACCGTTGCCAGCCCGATGCCGGTGCCGGCGTACTCTTGCTGGTCGTGCAGGCGTTGAAAGGCCCCGAACAGCCGCTGGGCATAGGCCATGTCGAAGCCGGCGCCATTGTCGCGCACGAAGTAGGCCCGGCCGCTCTCGTGTGGCAGCGTGCCAAACTCGATCACAGCCGCCGGCTGTTTGCTGGTGAACTTCCAGGCATTGTTAAACAGGTTGTCCAGCGCCAGCCGCAGCAGCCGTCCGTCGCCGGTGGCGGTCAGGCCCGGCTCGATCGTGAACGTGGCCGCGCGCTCGGGCTGGGCCTGCTGCAACTCGCCGGCGACGCTCTGGGCCAGCGCGCTCAGGTCCACCACCTCCCAGCGCATCTCTGTGCGCGAAACGCGCGATAGGTTCAACAGGTCATCGATCAGGGTCGCCATGCGCTGGGCCGCGCTGCGCACCCGCGTCAGGTAGTCGCGGGCGTCGGGCGCCAACTGTGGGCCATAGTCTTCCAACAGTGCCAGGCTAAAGCCGTCAATACTGCGCAGCGGCGCGCGCAGGTCGTGCGACACCGAGTAGCTGAAGGCCTCCAGTTCGCGGTTGGCGGCTTCCAGCGCCGTCGCGCGTTGGCGCAGGTTGGCGTTAAGCGTTTCGATCTGGCCCTCGGCCTGTTTGCGGGCGGTGATATCCACCATGGTCGAGCGTGACATCACATAGCGGCCGTCCGCGTCGCGCAGCGCGGTGGCGCTGACCAGCACCGCCGTCGTGTGGCCGTCGCGGCCCACGACCTCGTATTCGAGGTTGTTGACCCAGCCCTGCTCTATAAAGCGCGGGTACGAGCGGCTGAACAGCGCTTGGCTGTCGGGGGTCAGCACCTCCGCCAGGCGCATTCGCCCGATCACCTCGTCCTGGGTATAGCCCAACAGCTTAAGCTCGTAGGCGTTGATGCGCACAAACACGCCGTCGGGGTCGAGCGAGTGATAGCCGCAGGGGGCGTGGTCATACAGGTCTTGAAATTCGTCGGCCACCTGCTGCAGCGCGGCCTCGGCCCGGCGGCGCTCGGCGTTCTCGCCTTCCAGCGCCTGGTTGCTGCTCGACAGCTCGCGGGTGCGTGCGGCCACGCGGGCCTCCAGCACGGCATTTTGGTCCTGCGCGGCGGCATACAGCCGGGCATTCGCGATCGCCAGCGCCGACCGGTCGGCCAGGTCGAGCAAGAAGTCCTGGTCCGCTTGCGAGAAGGGGTGGGGGTTAACATCGCGCCACAGCGCCAGCGTGCCGAGGATGCGGCCCTGCGCCCGCAGCGGCACGACCAGGATGGTGTGCGGCGTGAATTGATCGAGGTAAGGCCAGAACTCGGGCGCGATGGCGGCCTTGATGCGCTCCGGCGGGGGGCCAGCCACGACGACGGGTTGGCCGGTGGCCAGCACCTGGGCGGTCACCTCGGCCTTGACGCTGATTGGCTGACTGCCCAGCAGTTGGCGCGCCATCTGGTCGTGCGCCGGAATGGCGTGGTAGGAGGCCTGGGTGTGCAGCCACTCGCCGGCGTCGTCAAGCAGGGTTACCAGCGCGCCGTCGCCCACCAACTCGGCCACCCGGCGCACCAGCATCTCCAGCCCGGCGCGGTAATTGGTGGTCACGGCCGCCAGGTCGCGGCCGATGTTGGCGATGGCCAGCGCCCGGTCGGCCCCGGCCTGCACCTGGGCTTCGGCCAACTCGCGGGCGGTGTGGCCGCGCATGGCCGTCAGGCCAAAGGCCAGGTCGCCGGCCAACTCGTCCAACAGTTGGATTTCATCCAGGTTGAACCCGGCCGGCTGGGCGGTCGCCAGGTAGAGCCGCCCCAAGGTCTCGCCGCGCAGTTGCAGCGGGATGGCCGCCAGGGTTACCGGGCGGGCCTGGCCGGGCATGGTCAGGTCTGACCAGAACACGGCCAGGGGCGCCCGCAGGGGCGTGGGGTCTTGCTGGGTGGCAGCGGCCTCCAGCGCCGCGACGGCGTCCGCGCCGGCCCAAGCGGCTGGGGGCGCGTCGGCCGGGGCCGCGGTCAACCGCACCCAGGCGGGCGTGTAGCCGCCAAACTCGACCATGTTGCGGCAGACGTCGCCTAGCAGCTGCGGCTCGGTGGTGGCGCGCACGAGCGCCTGGTTGCACTCGCTGAGCATCTTAAGCATGCCATTAACGCGCGTGAGCTGCGCCGCGCGCTGGCTCAGCCCTTCGGCCATGCCGTCGAAGACCTCGGCCAGCCGGCCGACCTCGCCCTCGCCATACGGCTCACCGACGCGCGCCGCCAGGTTGCCGGCCGCCAACTCGCGTGTGAAGTCCACCAACTGGCGCATCGGGCGCAACACGAAAGCATTGCCGCCCAGCCAGGCCGCAGTGAGGGCGATGATGGTCACGACCCCGAGCGTGAGCAGGTCGCGCCGCAGCGCGGCTTGCAGACTGGCAAAGGCCACCTCGGTCGGCAGGCCGACGGCCACGCGCAGGTCGGCCTCGGGCGGGCCGGCGACGGCGACGTCGCTGAAGCCGTACAGGCGGCTGATGCCGTCGACCCCGACCAGCATTTGCGTCTGGCCGGCATTGGTTTGGGCGGCTTGGATGACTGGCGCGTCGGGCAGCACTTGGCCGACCCACTGCGCATGGTCGGGGTTACGGGCCAGGATGGTGCTGTTCTGGTCAATGACGGTGACGGTCGCGCCGGTAGGTAGCCCGACCGCAGCGATGATGTTGCCCAGGTTCGTCAAATCGAGTGAGGCGAAGACTACCGCTTGCAGCCGGTCGCCGGCATAGACCGGGTAGGCCGCCACCACCACCGCCACCCCCGACAGCCGGCCAATCTGGTAGTCGCCGATGGCGAAGTCTTGCCCCGCCACTGCGCGCTGGAAGTAAGTACGGTCAGATACGTCGGTGGACAGCGCCTGGGGCAGGGCGGTGCAGAAGATTTTACCGTCGGGGCCGATGGCGCCCAGGTTGGCGTAGTGGTCATACTGCTGCTGTAGGTCGACCATGACAATGCTGCAGGCGTCGTCGTCGTGGGTGATGACGGCTGGCAGGCGCGACATGGCAACTAACAGTTGGCGCTCGCCTTCGATGACCTGGCCGACGCTGGAGGCGGCCAGTTGGGCCAGTTGGTCCACCTGCTGGCCGATGGCGACGGCCTCCGTGCGGCGAGCCTCGACGGCATCTTACAGCACCAGGCCGGCCATCGGCACGACGGCCAGCAAGACGAGCAAAATGAGTCGAAAGCGTAAGCCCGCCAGGGCACGACGCAGCATGCAGCTTGTTCCTGTGACAGTGAGCGCGTGGGTGGGTCGTGCAAGAGCCAGCGCACCCATCCGTCGGCCTGCAGTGTAGCCCGGTTGGCAAATTGCGCCAACCAGCGGTTCAGCGGGCGGTATATTTCAGTTTGGGGGCCAAAACCTCCGGACCGTGGGGCTTCGCAGTCATTGGCGTTGGCAATGGGGTCGCCCTCCTCCGCGCGCTCGCCAGCGAGCCTCGCCGCCCGGGTTACTGACCGGCGCGCCTATCCCTGCGGCCACGGGTTTCCACGCCCTTTAGGGCCGCTGCCGCTTTGGGGCCAGCCAAAATCTTTCCCAGGGGTAGGTGGGCTTGCCCGCCTACCCAGTATTTTCCACCTTGGCCCCCAAACTGCAATGCTCCCTTACGCGGGCCAGTCTGCGCCAGCCGCGGCCCACCGCTCGGGTCAGGCGCGCGGCGTGGATGCTGACCAGAGCCAACCCATTCTCTACTGCGAGTGTTCGGTGATGTACTGCTGCCGCTGGGCCTCGAGGGCGTCCCAAGTGGCCGGCGCGATCAGCGCGTTCATGCTGGCCGCCAGGCCGTCGGCGAACGGCCGTTGGGCGGGGATGACGTAGGCCGGCACTTGGACGTCGACGCCGTTGGCGGTAGCGCTCAGCCAAAAGCTGCTGCCACCCACGGGCGGCCCATCCTGGGAAAACCAATCGGTGGTGAACAGGCCATCCAGGTTCACCGCCCCATACAAGTCCGCCAGTTGGTCGTCGGTGAGGCTGACCGTCTCGGTCCACACCGGCACGTCCGGGCCAGCGTAGTCGGGGGTATACGTCAGCGTCACTGTGCCGTCGGCGGCCACGTCAATCGTGTACGTGTAGTGGTAGGGCGGCGGCAAGCTGCCCTCGGCCCAGGTGTAGCTGACCGTGAAGTCGGCCGGGCGGTCGGCGCTCGGCCTGTCGATCTGCCGCGCGGCGGTGGGCGTGGCCGGTTGAACGGGCGGCTCGGAGCGAAAGAGCGCGCAGGCCAACCCGGAGAGCAGGGCGGTAAACATGAACAGTGCGCGGGGCAGGGCGTGGGTGCTGGGCATGGGCGGCTCCAGAGCTACGGGCCGGCAGCGGCCAGGGCGACGGCCAATTGCGCCAGCCGCGCCTTGTCTTCGGGCGGCAGGCCGGCGGCGGTCAGGCGCTCGGCGGCGGCAGTGATCACCGGCGCGCTGGCTTCCAGGCCCAGCGTCCCCAGTTGGGCGCGGGCCGCCTCCAGGTCGCCGTCGCCGGCGAAGGCCGTGGCGATCATCAGCACATAGTCGTCCTTGAAGGCTTCGTGCAGCGCGACTGGGTCGGCGTCCACATACTGCACCGGCGCGATGACCCAGCCGTAGTACAAGCCGCCGCCCAGCCCCAGCAGCAGCCCGAGCACGATCAAAGCCAGGGCGCGGCTGGCCGAGGCGCGGCGGGCCTGCGCGCGGGCGCGCATGTGGGTCATGGGGTCAGGGGGTGGGGGCGCAAGCCAACGGCGAACATGCGCGAATTATAACGCCTGGCGTCGGCCGCTGACCGCCCGTTCTCTTGGTATAATGCCCTCCGGCCCCAGCAAACAGAAACGCGACGGTGACCATTCACCGTCGCGTTCGTCTGCCGAGTGCCGAGGGCGGGAGTTGAACCCGCACGCCCTTGCGGGCAACACATTTTGAGTGTGTCGTGTATGCCAGTTTCACCACCCCGGCGCGGTCAAAATTATACCTGAAAATCAATCCTATGTTTAGGGTCTACACGCACCCAGAACGGTTCGGCATTCACCCATGAAACTCGGCATCATCGGCCTCCCTCAATCTGGCAAGACCACCATCTTCAACGCCCTGACCCACGGCGACCGCCCGGTCGGCCAAATGTCGGGCGGCGGGCGCTTTGAAGTCCAAACCGGCGTCGTCTCCGTGCCCGACCCGCGTGTCGACACGCTCTCGGCGCTCTTCAAGCCGCGCAAGACCATCTTCACCCAGGTCACCTACGCCGACATCGCCGGCGTCGAAGGCGCGGGCGAAAAGGGCTCCGGCGAAAAGGGCGGCTTCTCCGGCCCGCTGCTTAACCAACTGGCGGTCATGGAGGGCCTGCTGCATGTGGTGCGCGCCTTCGAGAACCCCATGGTCCCGCACCCGCGCGGCTCGGTTGACGCCGTGCGCGACCTGGCGGCCGTGGATGGCGAGTTGCTGCTCAACGACATGCTGGCCGTCGAGCGCAAGCTGGAGCGCATGGCCGACGATATGAAGAAGGGCATCGTCAAAGACAAGACCCTGCACGCGCAAGAGCTAGTGCTGTTCACCAAGTTGCTCGAAGCCCTGCAAGCCGAGACGCCCCTGCGCGATGTGGACTTGACCCTGGCCGACGAGAAGGCGCTCGCCAGCTACCAACTGCTCACCCGCAAGCCGATGCTGGTGGTCTTCAATGTCGGCGATGAAATGCCCGCCCCCGGCGCGCTGCCCGCCTACAGCCGGCCGCGCGCCGCCAGCATTGCGCTCCAGGGCCGGCTGGAAATGGAAATCGCCCAACTGCCGCCGGACGAGGCCGAAATCTTCCTGGCCGAGTACGGCATCGCCGAGCCGAGCCTCAACCGCGTCATCCGCCTGTCGTACGACCTGCTGGGGCTGGAGAGCTTCTTCACCGTCGGCGAGGACGAAGTGCGCGCCTGGACCGTGCGGCGCGGCGCCTCCGCGCCCGAGGCGGCCGGCGAGATTCACACCGACCTGCAAAAAGGCTTCATTCGCGCCGAAGTCGCCGGCTACGCCGAACTGGTGGAAGCCGGCACCTACGCCGAATTGAAATCCAAAGGCAAGCTGCGGCTCGAAGGCAAAGAGTACGTTGTCAAAGACGGCGACATTCTCAACATCCGCTTCTCGCCGCCCGCCAAGTAGGCTGCGGATGAACCCGCCGCCCGGCGGGCAGTAATTGAATGAGTGTCTATTGGCTGACCCCGGCCACGGCCGCAGCCACTGCGAAAGGACTTACCCGGCATGACCTATTCTGCGAAGCGCTGGAACCTGGACGAGTTGCTGACCGAGACCCAAGCCGCTGACCTCGATAAACTGACCAAAGCCCTCGAGCGCCGCGTCAAGAAGGTGGAAGCCTGGCGCAAGAAGCTCAAGGCCACGCTGGCGGCCAAGGACTTTCAGGCGCTGCTCAAAGACTACGAAGCCCTGCAAGCCGATCTGACCCGTCTGGGCGCGTTCGCCGGCCTGCGCTTCGCCGCCGACACGCAGAACCAGCCCGCCATGGCGATGATGGGCCAGGTGGATCAACTCTCGGCCGAGTGGGGCAACCGCATCCTGTTCCTCTCGCTGTGGTTCAAGGGGCTAGATGAGAAGAACGCCGAGCGCCTCATGCGGGCCAGCGGCGACGCCCGCTACTGGCTCGAGAGCATGCGCCGCTTCCGCCCGCACACCCTCAGCGAGGCCCAAGAGCAGGTCATCAACCTCAAAGACACCACCGGCGCGCAGGCGCTAGAGAATCTGTACGAGACCATCACCAACAAGTTCACCTTTGCGATTGAAGTGGACGGCGAGCAGAAGACGCTGACCCGCGACGCGCTGATGATGTATGCCCGCGACGCCCGGCCCGCCGTGCGCGCGGCCGCCTACCAGGCGCTCTATAAAGTCTACAGTGAGCACGCCCCGGTGCTGGCGCAAATCTACAGCGCCATCGTGCGCGACTGGCGCAACGAGGGCCTGCAGCTCCGCAAGTACAAGTCGCCCATGAGCATCCGCAACCTGGCCAACGACCTGCCCGACGCCGTGGTCGAGACGCTGCTCGATGTCATCGAGGAAAACGCTGGCGTCTTCCAGCGCTACTTCCGGCTGAAGGCCAAGTGGATCGGCAGCGCGACCAACCAACTGCGCCGCGTAGACCTGTATGCCCCGCTGGCCCCGTCCGACAAAGCCTTCCCCTACGACGACGCCGTGAACTACGTCGTAGACACCTTCACCCGCTTCTCGCCCCAGGTGGGCGCGCTGGCCAAGCAAGTGTTCGACGCCGACCATGTCGACGCCGAAGTGCGCCACGGCAAGCGCGGCGGCGCGTTCTGCGCCAGCACGCTGCCCAGCCTGTCGCCCTGGGTGCTGCTCAACTACAACAACCGCGCCCACGATGTGACCACCATGGCCCACGAAATGGGCCACGCCATTCACGCGCTGCTGGCCGGCCACCACTCGGTGCTGACCTTCCATTCCGCGCTGCCGCTGGCCGAAACCGCCTCAACCTTCTCGGAAATCCTGTTGACCGAACGCCTGCTGGCCGAGGAGACCGACCCGGCCGTCAAGCGCGACATCCTGGCTTCCACGCTCGACGACGCCTACGCCACCATCGG